>NZ_JBEZZB010000024.1:0-82934 GCF_040638955.1 Actinoplanes sp. NPDC024001 | reverse complement strand
GTGCCGGTGCCCCGGGTCGTCCGGGTGGTGCCGGTGGCCGCGGTCGCGGCGGCGGTGCGGCGGGTGCCTTCGGGCGTCCCGGCGGCCGGCCGACGCGTGGCCGCAAGTCGAAGAAGCAGCGGCGTCAAGAGTTCGACAACCTGTCTGCTCCGCAGATGAGTTCGGGCGCTCCGCGTGGTCAGGGCCAGGAGATCCGGCTCTCCCGCGGCGCGTCGCTCTCCGACTTCGCCGACAAGATCAACGCCAACCCGGGCTCGCTCGTCCAGGAGATGTTCAACCTGGGTGAGATGGTCACGGCGACGCAGTCGGTCTCCGACGACACCCTGCTGCTGCTCGGTGAGCACCTCGGCTTCGACGTGAAGATCGTCAGCCCCGAGGACGAGGACCGTGAGCTGCTCGCGCAGTTCAACATCGACCTCGACGCCGAGGTGGCGGAGGACCGGCTGGTCACCCGGCCGCCGGTGGTGACCGTCATGGGTCACGTCGACCACGGTAAGACGAAGCTGCTCGACGCGATCCGCAAGACCAACGTGGTCGCCGGCGAGGCGGGTGGCATCACCCAGCACATCGGCGCCTACCAGGTCGTGGTGCCTCACCAGGGTGAGGACCGGGCGATCACCTTCATCGACACCCCGGGTCACGAGGCGTTCACCGCCATGCGTGCCCGTGGTGCCCAGGTGACCGACATCGTCATCCTCGTGGTGGCGGCGGACGACGGCGTGATGCCGCAGACGGTCGAGGCGTTGAACCACGCCAAGGCCGCCGAGGTGCCGATCGTCGTGGCGGTCAACAAGGTGGACAAGCCGGACGCCAACCCGGAGAAGGTCCGTCAGCAGCTGGCCGACTACGGCCTGCTCGCCGAGGACTACCAGGGCGACACGATGTTCGTCGACGTCGCCGCCAAGCCGGGGATCGGCATCGACAACCTCCTCGAGGCTGTCCTGCTGACCGCGGACGCGGCGCTGGAGCTGACCGCCCCGATCGACGGCCCCGCCCAGGGTGTCGCGGTCGAGGCGCACCTGGACAAGGGTCGCGGTGCCGTGGCCACCGTCCTGGTGCAGAAGGGCACGCTGCGGGCCGGCGACTCGATCGTGGCGGGCGGCGCGCACGGCCGCGTCCGCGCCATGCTCGACGAGAACGGCAAGCAGGTCGCCGAGGCCGGCCCGGCCCGTCCGGTCCTGGTCCTGGGTCTGACGTCGGTGCCCAGCGCCGGCGACACGTTCCTGGCGGCCGAGGACGACCGCACCGTGCGGCAGATCGCCGAGCAGCGGCAGGCCCGCCGTCGTGCGGCGGCCTTCGCCAACTCGGGGACCAAGGCCACGCTCGAGACGCTCATGGCCCAGCTCAAGGAGGGCGAGAAGACCTCCCTCACGCTGGTCATCAAGGGCGACAGCTCGGGTTCGGTCGAGGCCCTCGAGGACGCGCTGTTCAAGATCGAGATTCCGGACGAGATCCAGCTCAAGGTCATCCACCGCGGTGTCGGTGCGATCACCGAGAGCGACGTCAACCTGGCGTCGGCCTCGTCGGAGCAGACCGCGACGATCATCGGCTTCAACGTCCGGGCCTCGAACAAGGTCAAGGAGATGGCCGACCGCGCCGGCGTGGAGATCCGCTACTACAGCGTGATCTACCAGGCCATCGAGGAGATCGAGGCGGCGCTCAAGGGCCTGCTCAAGCCGGAGTACGAAGAGGTCGAGCTGGGCACCGCGGAGATCCGCGAGGTCTTCCGCTCGTCCAAGATCGGTCTCATCGCCGGTTGTATCGTCCGGTCGGGTCTCATCCGCCGCAACGCCAAGGCGCGCATCCTGCGCGAGGGCACCGTGGTGGCGGACAACGTCACGATCAGCTCGCTCAAGCGGTTCAAGGACGACGCCACCGAGGTCCGTGAGGGCTTCGAGTGTGGTCTGACGCTCCAGGGCTTCGGCACGCCGCAGATCGGCGACGTGATCGAGACCTTCGAGATGCGCGAGAAGCCGCGGGCGTAAGCCCTCGGCTCCACGGACGGCCCCCGGTGCTCCGGCACCGGGGGCCGTTGCTTGCCGGCTCCGCTTCGCGCCGCGGGCGATCCCCTCTCACCGGCGGCGGTTGCTTGCCGGCTCCGCTTCGCTCCGCGGGCGATCGCCTTGTAACCGGTGAGAGGGCCGGCGGTTTCCGCCACCCGCAAACCCCGCGGGCGTCGAAACCACTGGCCCTCTCTCCGGCGGCGATCGCTGTTCGGCAGAATGGCGGGATGTCCAGGTACGCCATGCTGCTCGCCCCGTCCGCCAACCGCGTCTACGCCGACCAGGCGTCCCGCATCTCCCAGGCGGAGCTGGCGGCGTTCGGCCCGGTGCTCTCCGGTGAGCTCGCCGAGATCGAGGCCACCACGATCGGTGGCGTGGAGTACGTGACGTTCACCGCCGACCTGGACCCGCGCGACATCGCCTACCTGTCCAACCTGTCGGCGGCCTACGCGCTGTTCGAGCGGGTCGACACCGACCTGCTGCGCCCGCTCACCCTGACCCCGCTGGCCCGTTACGACAGCGACCTGATCACCATCCCGAAGTACGCGGGCAAGACCAACGAGCAGTTCACCAAGCTGGTGCTGAACCTGACCCTGCTCGCCTCGACGTCGGCGAGCCGGATGCTCGACGGCCACCTCACCGTCCTGGACCCGCTCTGCGGCCGCGGCACCACGCTCAACCAGGCCCTGATGTACGGCTACGACGGGATCGGCATCGAGATCGACGGCAAGGATGTCGAGGCGTACAAGCTGTTCCTGCAGACCTGGCTCAAGCGCAAGCGGCTCAAGCACACCGCCGAGCTGGTGCCGATGCGCCGGCAGGGCCGCCGGGCCGCCCGCCGGCTGGAGGTGACGCTCGCGCCGAGCAAGGACGACCACAAGGCCGGCGCCGTGCAGAAGGTGACCGTGCTGCACGCCGACACCACCCAGCTCGACGGCCTGATCCGGGGCGGGGTCGCCGACGTGCTGGTGGCCGACCTGCCCTACGGCGTGGCCCACGGCAGCTACGACGACGGTGGCGGCATCTCCCGTCGCCCGCTGGACCTGCTGGAACGCGCCGTCCCGCACTGGCTGCCGCTGCTGCGCCCGGGCGGCGCGATCGGGCTCTCCTGGAACACCAAGGTCGCCAAGCGCGAGCTGGCCGAGGACATCCTGCTGGCGAACGGGCTGACCCTGGTCGAGCACCTGCCGCTGGAGCACCGGGTGGACCAGGGCATCGAGCGGGACGTGGTGGTGGCCCGGAAATCGGGCTGACCCGGGTGTCCCGCGGGCGTACATTGCTCGCTGATGTATATCGAGACCGCAGTCTTCGACCTGCTCCTGCCCGGTGACTCACGCTCGCTGAAGCAGAAGCGTTCCTACGTCCGGCCGATCATCGCGATGCTGAGGAAATTCGAGGTGAGCGTCGCCGAGGTGGGTTTCCACGACCTGCACGGCCGGGCACAGATCGGGGTGGCCGTGGTGGCGCCGGACTCCGCACAGGCCCGCGCCGTGGTGGACACCTGCGAGAACCAGGTGGCCGGCCGCCCCGAGATCGAGTTGCTCTCGGTGAAGCGACGGCTTTACGGCGACGACGACTGACCTGGGTACGCTTCACCAGTTGGGGCGGGGGCGGTTTTGACCCGCGGAAATGACAGTCGGAGGTGGGCTAGATGTCGGATCCGGCCAAGACACGGCGGCACGCGGAGCGCATCCGTGAACTGGTGGCTTCGCTGGTGCGGGAGATCAAGGACCCGCGCCTCGGCATGGTGACGATCACGGATGCCCGGATCACCGGCGATCTGCGTGAGGCGACCGTCTTCTACACGGTTCTCGGCGACGTGACCGAGCAGTCCTCGACGGCTGCGGCTCTGGAGAGCGCGAAAGGGATGCTGCGCAGCCGGGTCGGTCACGCGCTCGGGCTGCGGCACTCGCCGAGCCTGGCGTTCGTCCTGGACAACGTGCTGGACAACGTCAAGGAGATCGACGACCTGCTGGCCCAGGCGCGGCACCGCGACCAGGAGGTGCAGCGGCTCGCCGCCGGGAAGAAGTACGCGGGCGATCCCGACCCGTACAAGAGCGACGAGGACGAGGACGAGGACGAGCGGGTCGGTGCCCGCGAGGACCAGGGGTGAGTCTGCCCTCTGAACCCACCGCCGAGCAGTGGGCCGCCGCCGTCGCGGCGGTCCGCTCGGCCGGTGCGGACGACGAGGTGCAGCTGTTCTGCCACGTCAACCCGGACGGGGACGCGCTCGGCAGCATGCTCGGCTTCGGCCTCGGGCTGCGGCGCCTCGGCTTCACCCGGATCCGGGCGACGTTTCCCGGCGACTTCGCGGTGCCTTCGCCGTACGCTGCTCTGCCCGGCGCCGACCTGCTGGTGCCGGAGCCGGAAGCCTTCGCTGACCCGCGCCTGGTCGTGGTCTTCGACGTGGCGAGCGAGTCGCGCCTCGGCGCGCTCGCCGGGCGGCTCGCGGCCGCGCCGTGCAGCATCGTGCTGGACCACCACGCGTCGAACACCGGGTTCGGCGACGTCCGGCTGGTCGACCCGCGGGCGGCGGCCACCTCGGTGGTCGCCGAGCAGCTGCTGGCGCGGCTCGGGGTGGAGCTGGACCGGGAGATCGCCGAGTGCCTCTACGTGGCTCTGGCGACCGACACCGGCTCGTTCAAGTTCGACATGACCACGGTCGCGGTGCACGAGCTGGCGGCGCGCCTGATCGCCACCGGCCTGCGTCCCGGTGAGATCTCCCGGCGCGTCTTCGACAGCCGGCCCTTCGGGGCGATGAAGCTGACCGGCGAGGTGCTGGGGCGTGCGGTCCTGGAGCCGGCGGCGGCCGGCGGGCGCGGCATGGTGTGGACCTGGGCCACCCTGGCCGACCTGGAGCGGCACGGCCAGCCGCCGTATGTGCTGGACACCCTGATCGACCCGGTGCGTTCGGTGGCCGAGGCGGACGTCTCGGTGGTGGTGAAGCAGGTGGCGGCCGGGGAGTGGTCGGTGTCGCTGCGCAGCAAGGGCGCGGTCGACGTGAGCGGGGTGGCGGTGTCGCAGGGCGGCGGCGGGCACCGGCTGGCCGCCGGGTTCACCGGTTACGGGGAGGCGGACGACGTGGTTGCCACGGTTCGTCGCCTACTCGACGAATATCTGAACTGATCGGCGTTTTCGCAGGAAGATGGGGGTCACCCGAACGGGTGGCTCCCATTTTTCTGTCCCGGATCGCGGGATCCCGCTCTCACAACGATGAGTGAACGTTAGTTTGGGTCCTGAACGGTGATTTGGTTTCGCGCGGCTGCCACCACCGCCTTCCGCGGAACCTCGAGCCACCCGGGTCCACCGCCCCGGGCCGCGTCACCGACGCCTGATCCGGCGATCCCGGATCGGCTAGTGACGCCCCGCTCGACCGCCTGGGGCGCCCCGCGTGCGCGGAGCGCCCGACCCACCGTGGAAGGAATTCCGCTCATGGCTGCCAAGCCGAAGCCCCAGCCCACCAACGACGAGCGCGAGCAGGCGCGCCGCGCCCTGCAGACCTCGCTGGACACGCGTCAGTAAGTGACGGGGCCGCGTTGCGGCCCTTACTCTCAGGCGGGCATCATGGGACACCATGAGCCCGCCTGCCGATCCGTACGCCGAACCCCGCCGTAGCGCCTCGGCCCGCCGGATCGCCGGCCTGGCTCTGCCCGCGCTCGTGGTGCTGGCCGCCGAGCCGCTCTACGTCCTGGTGGACACCGCGGTCGTCGGCCACCTCGGCCCGGTCGAGCTCGCCGCGATCGCGGTCGGCGGCACCGTGATGTCGCTGGCCGCCTGGTTCGGCACCCTGATGGCGTACGGGACGACCGGCCGCGCCGCCCGCCGCTTCGGCGCCGGCGACCGGCCGGCCGCGGTCGCCGAGGGCGTGCAGGCGTCCTGGCTGGCGCTCGGTGTCGGTGTGCTGCTCGCCCTGCTCGCGCTGGTCGGGGCCGAGCCGCTCGCCCACCTGCTGGCCGGCAACCCGGAGACCGCCGAGGCCGCGGCCGGCTGGCTGCGCATCGCCGCGTTCGGTGCGCCCGGCCTGCTGCTCGCCGCCGCCGGCAACGGCTGGATGCGGGGCGTGCAGGACACCCGGCGCCCGCTCGCCATCGTCCTCGGTGCGAACGTGCTCTCCGCCGTGCTCTGCCCGGTGCTGGTCTATCCGCTCGGACTGGGCCTGACCGGCTCGGCGATCGCCAACGTCGTCGCGCAGACCCTCGGCGGTGGCCTCTTCCTGCTCGCGCTGATCCGGGAGACCCGCGCCCTGCGCCCGATCCCGTCGATCATCGTCCGGCAGGTGGTGCTCGGCCGTGACCTGCTGATCCGCGGGGTCGCCTTCCAGGCCTGCTTCCTGTCGGCGACCGCGGTCGCCTCCCGCTTCGGGATCGCCGCGGTCGGCGCCCACCAGATCGGGCTGCAGCTCTGGTTCTTCGCCGCGCTCGCCCTCGACGCGGTCGCGATCGCCGCGCAGTCGCTGGTCGGCGCCGCCCTCGGTGCCGGCGACGCGGAGGAGGCCCGCGACGTGGCCCGCCGGGTCACCCTCGCCGGTGGGGTGGCGGCCACCGTCTTCGCGCTGCTGGCCCTGGCCGGCGCCTCGGTGGTGCCCGGCTGGTTCACCTCCGATCCCGCGGTGCACGACCAGGCGGCGATCATCTGGCCCTGGTTCGTCGGGCTGCTCCCGTTCGCCGGCATCGTCTATGCCCTGGACGGTGTGCTGATCGGCGCCGGCGACGTCGCCTTCCTGCGCACCATCACGGTGATCTCGGCCCTGTTCGGCTTCCTGCCGGCGATCTGGCTGGCGTACGCCCTGGATCTCGGCCTGGGCGGCGTCTGGGCCGGGCTGGGCCTGTTCACCCTGGTCCGCTTCGTCACCCTGATGTGGCGCTGGCGCTCCCCGCGCTGGGTGGTGGTCGGCGCGACCCGCTGAGGCCGCCCATAGGGTGGGCGGGTGAACATGGACGGACTGATCGTGGTGGACAAGCCGGCCGGGATGACGTCGCACGACGTCGTCGCCCGGATCCGGCGGCTGGCGAAGACCCGGCGGGTGGGGCACGGCGGCACGCTCGACCCGATGGCGACCGGTGTGCTGATCATCGGGGTGAACCGGGCCACCCGCCTGCTGACCTATGTGATCGGTTCCCGCAAGAGCTACACCGCGACGATCCGGCTCGGGCAGACCACGGTGACCGACGACGCCGAGGGCGAGGTCACCGCCACCACGCCGGCGGGTGCGGTGACCGACGAGGCGATCCGGGCCGGGCTGGCCGCCCAGGTGGGCGAGATCGACCAGGTGCCGAGCGCGGTGAGCGCCATCAAGATCAACGGCCAGCGGGCCTACAAGCGGGTGCGCGAGGGCGAGGCGGTCGAGATCCCGGCGCGGCGGATCACCGTCTTTCAGCTGGACGTCCTGGACATCCGCCGGCCGGAGGGCGCCGACGTGGTCGACGTGGACATCGACGTCACCTGCTCGTCCGGCACCTACATCCGGGCGATCGCCCGGGACCTCGGCGCGGGCCTCGGGGTCGGTGGGCACCTGACGGCGCTGCGCCGGACCGCGGTCGGCGAGATGACGCTGGACGCCGCGGCCACCCTGCCGCAGTTGGAGGAGCGTGCGCCGGACGTGGTCGGTCTCCCGCTCGCCGAGGCGGCCCGGCGGGCGTTCCCGCAGCGTACGGCCACTGCGGAGGAGACCCGGGTGCTGCGCCACGGCGGCCCGCTGAGCCCGGTCGGGATCGACGGGCCGTACGCGGTGTTCGACGAGTCCGGCGAGGTCCTCGCGATCGTCAGCGAGCGCGGCGGCCGGGCCCGGGCGGAGATCGTGCTGGCCCCGGCCTGACACCGCGGCCCACTGCACGCCCGGCCCCCGCCGGCCAATCGATACGCTAGGCCCGACGAAGCGGCGGAGGTGTATGCGGACATGCAGCGATGGCGGGGCTACGAGTCGGTCCCCGGCGGGTGGGGCCGGTCGGTCGTGACGATCGGCGTCTTCGACGGCGTGCACCGGGGGCACCAGGCGATCATCGGGCACGCCGTGAAGCGCGCCCGTGACCTGGGCCTGCGGTCGGTGGTCGTGACCTTCGACCCGCACCCGGCCGAGGTGGTCCGGCCCGGGTCGCACCCGGCCGTGCTCACCGAGGCGGTCCGCAAGGCCGAGCTGATCGAGGAACTCGGCGTCGACGCGCTCTGCGTGGTGCCGTTCACCCCGGCGTTCTCCCAGCTCAGCCCCAACGAGTTCGTGCACGACGTGCTGGTCGAGGCGCTGCACACGGCGGTCGTCGTGGTGGGCGACAACTTCCGGTTCGGGCACAAGGCCGCGGGTGACGTGACCCTGCTGGAGACGCTCGGGCGCACGTTCGGCTTCACCCTGGAGGACGCCCCACTGGTCGCCGAGGACGGGCTGGTGTTCTCCTCGACGTACATTCGCAGTTGTGTCGACGCCGGGGACGTGCGTGCCGCGGCCGCCGCGCTCGGCCGGCCGCACCGCCTGGCCGGCGTCGTGGTCCGCGGCGACCAGCGCGGGCGCGAGCTGGGGTTTCCCACCGCCAACCTGATGGTGCACCGCTACGCGGCGGTGCCCGCCGACGGCGTCTACGCGGCCTGGCTCATCCGCGGCGGTGACGAGGCCGGCCGGCTGCCGGCGAGCGTGTCGATCGGCACCAATCCCACCTTCTCCGGCCGGGAGCGCCGGGTGGAGGCCTACGTGCTCGATTTCGACGGCGACCTGTACGGCGAGCGGGTCAGCCTGGACTTCGTCGCGCAGCTGCGGGAGCAGCGCACATATGACTCCATCGAACCGTTGATCGCCCAGATCAGGGCGGACGTGGACGAGACCCGGGTGTTGCTTCAGTGACGCCCTGATAGGGTTGGTGGGTCGTTGGAATATCCGACACCGGTCCCGCCTGCCTGCCCGACGCCGCGGGTCGCGGGGTAACCGTGCAATCGGCAACACAGAAGTCCGGAGATTATGGCGCTCGATCAAGAGACCAAGAACAAGATCATGGGTGAGTACGCGACCAAGGAGGGCGACACCGGTTCGCCCGAGGTTCAGGTCGCCATGCTGACCAAGCGGATCGCCGACCTGACCGAGCACCTGAAGGTGCACAAGCACGACCACCACAGCCGTCGTGGTCTGCTGCTGCTGGTCGGTCAGCGCCGCCGCCTGCTGAACTACGTTCAGAAGAAGGACATCGCGCGTTACCGGACGCTCATCGAGCGTCTCGGCCTGCGCCGATAGCTTGACCTTCGGGGAGCGGCCGCTGGTCGCTCCCCGATAATTTCCACCCCACGGACCCGCGCGGATCACACCCTCAGCACCGGTCCTCGGTAGTGGTTCCCAGGCACGCAGAGCTAGCTCCTGGGTACTTCGATCGAAGACCGGCCTTCTGAACCGCGCTGTAGACCGCCGGGTCCTCGACGAAGGAGTACCGCACTTCATGACCGAGCAGAACAACGCTCTGGGCAAGGAAACCCGCACCGCCGTCATCGACAACGGATCGTTCGGCACCCGGGAGATCGTCTTCTCCACCGGCCGCCTCGCACAGCAGGCCGCCGGTTCGGTGATCGTCCAGCTGGGCGACACCACCGTCCTCTCCGCGACCACCGCCAGCAAGCAGCCGAAGGAGCACTTCGACTTCTTCCCGCTGACCGTGGACGTCGAGGAGCGGATGTACGCCGCGGGCCGCATCCCCGGCTCGTTCTTCCGGCGTGAGGGCCGTCCCAGCGAGGACGCCATCCTCACCTGCCGCCTGATCGACCGGCCGCTGCGCCCGTCGTTCACCAAGGGCCTGCGCAACGAGGTCCAGGTCGTCGAGACCGTCCTCGCGCTCGACCCGGCCCACCCCTACGACGTCGTCGCCATGAACGCGGCCTCGATGTCCACCAAGCTCTCCGGCCTGCCGTTCAGCGGCCCGGTCGGCTCGACGCGGGTCGCCCACGTCGAGGGCCAGTGGGTCGCCTTCCCGACCCTGGAGGAGCTCGAGCGGGCCACCTTCGACATGGTCGTCGCCGGTCGCGTCACCGCCGAGGGCGATGTCGCGATCATGATGGTCGAGGCCGAGGCCACCCCGCACGCGATCAAGCTGATCTCCGCCGGCGCCACCGCGCCGACCGAGGAGATCGTGGCCAGCGGCCTGGAGGCCGCCAAGCCCGCGATCCGCGAGCTGTGCCGCGCGCAGAGCGAGCTGGCCGAGGTCGCCGCCAAGCCGGTCGCCGAGTTCCCGGTCTTCCTGGACTACCAGGACGACGTGCTGTCGGCCGTCTCCGAGGTCGTCCGCACCGAGGTCGCCGAGGCGCTGAAGATCGCCGGCAAGCAGGAGCGCGAGGAAGCCCTCGACCTGGTCAAGGCGAAGGCGCACGACCTGCTCGACGAGCGGTTCGAGGGCCGGGAGAAGGAGATCAGCGCGGCCTTCCGCTCGATCACCAAGTCCGAGGTCCGTCAGCGGGTGCTGCGCGAGCAGGTCCGCATCGACGGCCGCGGCCCGCGTGACATCCGCCCGCTGACCGCGCAGGTCGGCGTGCTGCCGCGGGTGCACGGCTCCGCGCTGTTCGAGCGTGGCGAGACCCAGATCCTGGGCGTCACCACCCTCAACATGCTGCGCCTGGAGCAGTCGCTGGACACTCTCGCCCCCGAGAAGACCAAGCGCTACATGCACAACTACAACTTCCCGCCGTACTCGACCGGTGAGACCGGCCGGGTGGGCTCGCCGAAGCGCCGCGAGATCGGCCACGGCGCGCTGGCCGAGCGGGCCCTGGTGCCCGTGCTGCCGTCGCGCGAGGAGTTCCCCTACGCGATCCGTCAGGTCTCCGAGGCCCTCGGCTCCAACGGTTCGACGAGCATGGGCTCGGTCTGCGCCTCGACGCTGGCCCTGCTCAGCGCCGGTGTGCCGCTGAAGGCCCCGGTCGCCGGTATCGCGATGGGCCTGATCTCCGACGAGGTCGACGGCAAGACGCAGTACGTGGCGCTCACCGACATCCTCGGCGCCGAGGACGCGTTCGGCGACATGGACTTCAAGGTCGCCGGCACCAGCGAGTTCGTCACCGCCCTGCAGCTGGACACCAAGCTCGACGGCATCCCGTCGGACGTGCTGGCCGGCGCGCTGCAGCAGGCGCACGAGGCCCGCGCCACGATCCTCGGCGTGATGACCGCCGCGATCGAGGGCCCGGCCGCGATGAGCGAGCACGCTCCGCGGGTCACCACCGTGAAGATCCCGGTCGACAAGATCGGCATGGTGATCGGCCCGAAGGGCCAGACCATCAACGCGATCCAGGACGAGACCGGCGCCGACATCTCGATCGAGGACGACGGCACGATCTACGTCGGCGCGACCAACGGCCCGGCCGCCGAGGCCGCGGTCGAGCGGATCAACGCGATCGCCAACCCGACCCTGCCGAAGGTCGGCGACAAGTTCCTCGGCACCGTGGTGAAGACGGCCGCGTTCGGCGCGTTCGTCTCGCTGCTGCCCGGCCGCGACGGTCTGCTGCACATCTCCAAGGTGGGCGACGGCAAGCGGGTCGAGAAGGTCGAGGACTTCCTCAACGTCGGCGACAAGGTCGAGGTCTCGATCGCTGACATCGACGCCCGCGGCAAGATCTACCTGGACAAGGTCCGCCCGGAGGGCGAGGAGGCCCCGGCCGCTCCGGCCGCCGCTTCCGGTGAGGGCCGGGAGAGCCGGCCGCCGCGCGAGGACCGCGGTCCGCGTGAGGGTGGCGGCGAGCCCCGCCGGCGCCGGTCGCGTTCGTCCGGCGGCGACCGTGGCGAGCGTCGCGACTAAGTGACAGCGTTTTCCAGCGGGCCGGCCGAGAGGCCGGCCCGCGTCGTGACCAGGACACTCGGCAGCGGCGTCCGCAAGACCACCCTGCCGAGCGGCCTGCGCATCATCACCGAGGCGATCCCGACCACCCGCAGCGCCTCGCTCGGGATCTGGGTCGGGATCGGCTCCCGGGACGAGACGCCCGCTCTGCACGGCGCCTCACACTTCCTGGAGCACCTGCTCTTCAAGGGCACCCACAAGCGCACCGCCCTGGACATCTCAGCGGAGATCGAGGCGGTCGGCGGGGAGACGAACGCCTTCACCACGAAGGAGTACACCTGCTACTACGCGCGGGTGCTCGACGCCGACCTGCCGCTCGCCGTCGACGTGCTCTGCGACGCGGTCGCCGACTCGATCATCGAGCCGGCCGACGTGGAGACCGAGCGGGGCGTCATCCTCGAAGAGATCGCGATGCACGAGGACGAGCCCGGTGACGAGGTGCACGACGTCTTCGCCGAGGCGATCTACGGCGATCACCCGCTGGGGCGGCTGATCTCCGGGACGCCGGAGTCGATCACGCCGATGACCCGCAGCCAGATCCACGGTTTCTACCGGCGGCGTTACACGCCGCCGCAGATCGTGGTCGCCGCGGCCGGCAACCTCGACCACGCGCAGGTGGTCCGGCTGGTGCGCAAGGCTCTGGCCGGCACGCCCCTGGACACCGCGCCGGCGGCGCCCGCCGAGCCGCGCACGGGCAACAAGAGGGTACGGGTGCGCAAGCCCCACAACGTCGTCCTGCACCGCGACACCGAGCAGGCGCACATCGTCCTGGGCGGCGCCGGGCTGGGCCGTCACGACGAGCGCCGCTTCGCGCTCGGGGTGCTCAACAACGTGCTCGGCGGCGGCATGTCGAGCCGGCTGTTCCAGGAGATCCGGGAGAAGCGCGGCCTCGCGTACTCGGTCTACTCCTACGCCGGCCAGTACGCGGACTCCGGCCTGGTCGGCGTCTACGCGGGCTGTGCCCCGTCCAAGGCGGCCGAGGTGCTCGACCTGATCCGGGCCGAGCTGGACCGGGTCGCCGCCAAGGGCATCACCCCGGACGAACTGGCCCGCGGCAAGGGCATGGTGAAGGGCTCCTACGTGCTCGGGCTCGAGGACACCGGCTCCCGGATGAGCCGGCTCGCCAAGTCCGAGCTGCTGCACGGCGATCTCATGGGTGTCGACGAACTGCTCGCCCGGGTCGACGCGGTCACCGTGGAAGAGGTCAACGCGGTCGCCGCGGATCTGTTCTCGGGTGAGCGCTCGCTGGCCGTGGTGGGACCGTTCGACGAGGCCGAGTTGCCTACCTAGCTACCCTTGGACCCCGTGACAACCCTGGAGACACCGCCCGAAACCCCCGCCACCCCGCCGCCACCGGAGCACCGGAAACGGCGGATCATCGGGATGTTGATCTGGGCGGTCGTCTTCGCGGTGGGGGTCTCCTTCGTCGGCGTGCCGACGAGCGACCCGCTGATCGCCTTCGGCTGGCTGTGGCTGGCCACCATCGCGTGGCGCAACTACGAGCCGTGGAAGACGCACCTGCGCTTCCTGCGCGACTGGCTGCCGATCTGCCTGCTTCTGGTCATCTACAACGTGTCCCGCGGTTACGCCGACGGGTTGTTCGACCCGCACGTCACCGAGCTGATCGCCATCGACCGGTGGATGTTCGGCGGGGTCGTGCCGACCGAGTGGTTGCAGGAGCACCTCTACCAGCCGAACGTTGTCCAGTGGTGGGAGGTGGTGGTCTCCCTGGTGTACTTCTCGCACTTCCTGACCATGCCGACCATCGCGGTGGTGCTCTGGATGCAGAGCCGCCCGCAGTGGGCCCGGTTCATGCGCCGCTGGTTCACCCTCTGCGTGTTCGGCCTGATCACCTATTTCCTCTACCCGGCGGCGCCGCCGTGGTGGGCCGCCGAGCCGCAGCACGGGTCGCTGATCGAGGCGGTGCGCATCTCCACCAACGGCTGGAAGGCGATCGGTCTGGAGGGCGCCGGCAACACCCTCAACGCCCTGCAGATCGAGGCGGCCAACCCGGTCGCCGCGATGCCGTCGCTGCACACCGCGTTCGCCTTCATGTCGGTCGTCTTCTTCCTGCCGATGATCCGCAAGCGGTGGTGGCCGCTGCTGTTCGCCTACCCGCTGTCGATGACCTTCACGCTGGTCTACACGGCCGAGCACTGGGTGATCGACGTGCTGGTCGGATGGGCCTACGTGGGGCTGGTCTTCCTCGTCGTGGGCCTCGCGGAGCGGTGGTGGGAGGCGCGCCGCCGTACGTTAGGTTGACGGTGTGACTGAAGCTATTCGTGTCGGTGTCCTCGGCGCTCGTGGCCGGATGGGCCTCGAGGTGTGCAAGGCGGTCGACGCCGCCGACGACCTCGAACTGGTCGCCATGATCGACCAGGGGGACTGGCTCTTCAACGCCTCCGACGCGGGCGCTCAGGTGCTGGTCGACTTCACCAGCCCCGACGTCGTGATGGACAACCTGCACTGGGCCATCGAGCAGGGCATTCACGTGGTGGTCGGCACGTCCGGCTTCACCGAGCAGCGGCTGGAGCGGGTGCGCGGCTGGCTGTCGCACAAGCCCGAGGTCGGCGTGCTGATCGCGCCCAACTTCGGCATCGGCGCGGTGCTGATGATGCAGTTCGCCGCCCGCGCGGCCCGCTACTTCGAGTCGGTCGAGATCATCGAGCAGCACCATCCGCGCAAGCTGGACGCGCCCAGCGGCACGTCGATGCACACCGCCAAGGTGATCGCCGAGGCGCGGGCCGCGGCCGGCTGCGCCCCGATGCCGGACGCGACCAAGGAGGAGCAGCTCGGCGCCCGCGGCACCGACATCGACGGGGTCCGGGTCCACTCGGTGCGGGCCGCCGGGCTCGTCGCCCACCAGGAGGTGCTGTTCGGCACCACCGGGGAGACCCTGACCATCCGGCACGACTCGCTGGACCGGTCGTCGTTCATGCCGGGTGTGCTGCTCGCCGTCCGCAACGTCGTCAACCGCCCGGGCCTGACCATCGGTCTGGACCCGCTGCTCGACTGACCCCGCTATCTTGTCGCGGTGACCGATCTGACAACCACCGGCCGCAGGGTGCGGGTCGCGGCGACCATCGCCGGCCTGCTCCTGCTGCTGGCCGGGACCTTCTGGGGCCAGGACGACCACTTCCCGTTCGGCCCCTTCCGGATGTACTCGACGTCGCCCGACCCGAACGGCGACGCCAAGGACACCCGGGTGGAGGGCGTCGACGAGACTGGCCGGACGATCGTGATCAACGAGGCGAACAGCGGCATCCGGCGGGCCGAGATCGAGGGCCAGCAGGCCGCCTACCAGGCTGATCCGTCCCGGCTCAGCCGGATCGCCGAGGCGTACGCGGAACACACCCCGGACGCCCCGCCGCTGCGCGAGGTGCGGATCGTCATCCGCTGGCACGGCATCGAGAACGCCCGGCCGACCGGTGAGCACCGGGACGAGATCATCGCGGATTGGATCCGGCCGTGAACGCACTCACCCGCTGGCTGACCGAGCCGGTGCCGCGCGGGCGGATCGCCGCCTTCCGGACCCTGGTCTACCTGTTCGTCGCCGCCGACCTGGTCATCTTCACGCCCTGGGTGCACGCGCACGCGAACACCCCGGGCGACCTCTACCAGCCGCTGCTCCTCGGCCGGCTGCTGCCGCTGCCCACACCGGGCCCGCTGCTGGTGCACGGGATCTTCTGGGCGCTGCTGGCGCTGTCGCTGGCCGCCGCGAGCGGGCGGGCGCCCCGCCTGCTCGGCTGGCCGGTCTTCATCCTCTACTTCGAGTGGATGATCATCGCGATGAGCTACGGCAAGGTCGACCACGACCGGGTCGGGCTGCTCGTCGCGCTGGCGGTGCTGCCCACGGTCGGGCGCGCCCGGCACGGCGATCGCGAGCTCAGCGAGGCCGGAGGGTGGGCGTTGCGGGTCACCCAGATCGCGGTGATCTGCACGTACTTCCTGGCCGCGCTCGCCAAGCTGCGCTTCGGTGGCCTGGAGTGGGTGACCAGCGGGGTGCTCGCGCAGGCCATCATCCGGCGCGGCACCGAGTTCGCCGACCTGATCGCGGGCGTTCCCTACCTGCTGATCCTGGCCCAGTTCGGGATCATCGCGTTCGAGCTGCTCAGCCCGCTGGTGTTCGTGGTGCCGCCGCGCTGGCGCACCCGGGTGGTGATCTTCTTCTACTCGTTCCACCTGATGACGTTCTCGATGATCACGATCTCGTTCGCCCCGCACCTGGTGGCGATGGCCGCCTTCCTCCCGCTGGAGAAGCTGCGGCTGCGCCGCCGCGCCACGCAGACTCCCCAGCCCACCAGCTGACAGCCACCCCAGCCGGCTGACCGTGAGCGCCGTCTCGTGGGCGCGGAGGCAGCCCCGCGCGGCAGCCGGTCGGGCCGGCTGACCGTGAGCGCCGTTTCGTGGGCGCGTAGGCAGCGCTGGGTGGCAGCTGGTTGGGGCGGCTGACGGTGAGCGCCGTTTCGTGGGCGCGTAGGCAGCCCCGCGCGACAGCCGGTTGGGGCGGCTGAGGGTGAGCGCCGTTTCGTGGGCGCGGAGCTAGCGCTGGGCGGCGGCTGGTTGGGGCGGCTGAGGGTGAGTGTCGTTTCGTGGGCACGGAGGCAGCGCTGGGCGACAGCTGGTTGGGGCGGCTGAAGGTGAGCGTCGTTTCGTGGGCGTGGAGGCAGCGCTGGGTGGCAGCCGGCCGGCAACGTGCGCCAGTCGTACCCCTGCGGTTTCTAGCTCGCCTGGGGGCGGCGGTTCTGCGGAACCGCGCAGGCGGCCGTGCCGCCGGGCATCAGGTCGCGATGATCCGCGACCCACTGGTAGGCCGGCCAGGCGGCGGCGCGAATCGGCCGCAGGCCGAGAGCCGACCCGGCGAACGTCCAGAACCGCCCGGCGTCGCGCAGCAGCAGCGCGATCGCGTCCGGCCCGGCGGCGGTGGTGCCGTCCGTGCCGACCCACTGCACCGCCGCCTCGCACTGCTCGACGGTGAGACCGAGAGCGGGCAGGTCGGCGAACTGCCACGGGATCACCGTGGCCCGGGTCGGGATGCGGCGCTCGATGAACTGGGCGCACGAGGTGCAGAAGGAGCAGTCGCCGTCGTAGACGAACGTCGGCTGGTTATTCGTCACCGTCTCATTCTCCGTCGATCGCGACGTGCATCCGCAGCTGGGGTACGAGCAGGTCGTCCACGTCCAGGGCCCGGCCCGCGCCGTCCGGTTCCCAGCCGGTGGAGCCGAGGAACTTGCGCATCACCTCGTCGGCCTCGTAGACCCAGGCGACCGCGGTGCGGAAACCGTCGTCGCGCCAGTTGTCGACCGCGGCGGCCAGCAGCCGGCTGCCGTGCCCGCGCCGGCCCCACCGGGGTTCGATCAGCAGGTCGGTGACGGCGGCGACGTCGTCCGGCAGCGGCTGCTCCTCGGGCGCGAGGGCCTGCTCGTCGGCCGGCCCGGAGGCGGCGAAGCCGACCACGTGCGACGCGGTCTCGCCCTGCTCGACGGCGATCAGCACGCGGTGCCGCGACGACGGCGGCTCGGTGATCGCCTCGGTCCAGCCGCGGGCGAGGTAGGCCTCGTCCAGATTGGCCAGAACGTGCGCCGGAAACATCCGGCGATAGGCGGTGCGCCAGGTGGAGAGCTGGATGCGAGCGATCTCCGGGGCGTCTTCGGGACGCGCGGGACGGACGAAGCCGAGAGCCATGGCGGCAACTTTGTCATACCCCTGACCTAACCTGCTTTCACGATGGCCGTTCCTGACTCCCTCTCCGTCGCCCAGGCCCGCCGGATCACGCTGGCGGCCCAGGGTTTCGCCGACCCCAAGCCGGGCGGCGCCACCGATCTGCGCCACCTGCGCCGCGTGCTGCGCCGAGTCCATCTGATCCAGATGGACTCGGTCAACGTGTTGCAGCGGGCCCATTTCATGCCGCTCTACAGTCGCCTCGGTCCCTATCCAGCCGGCCTGCTGGAGCGGGCCGCCTACCGGCGACCACGCGAGCTGTTCGAGTTCTGGGGGCACGAGGCCTCCCTGATCCGGGCCGACCTGCAGCCGTTCTTCCGCTGGCGCATGGCCCGGGCACACGAGCTGGCCTGGGGCAACATGCGCCGGATCGCGGTCGAGCAGCCGGAGCTGGTGTCCTGGGTGCTCGACGAGGTCCGCGACCGCGGCCCGATCACCGCCGCCGAGATCGAGCACGACGCCCCGCGGAGCAAGGAGCACTGGGGGTGGAACTGGTCGGTCGTCAAACAGGCGCTGGAGTGGCTTTTCTACTCCGGTCAGGTGACCGCCGCCGAGCGGACCACCTCGTTCGCCCGGCGCTATGACGTGCCCGAGCGGGTGCTGCCGGCCGAGGTGCTGGCGGCGCCTACCCCCGAGCCGGCCGAGGCCTTCCGCACGCTGGTGGAGCTCTCCGCCCGGGCCCTCGGCGTCGCGGCCGAGCCGGAGCTGCGTGACTATTTCCGGCTGCCCCTGCTGGAGTGCCGCGCCGCGGTCGCCGAGCTGGTCGAGGCGGGCGTGCTGCGCCCGGTCACGGTCGCCGGGTGGAAGGCGCCGGCCTATCTGCACCACGAGGCCCGGCTGCCCCGCCGGGTGCGGGCGGCGACCCTGGTCAGCCCGTTCGATCCGCTGATCTGGGAGCGGGCGCGCACCGAGCGGCTCTTCGACATGGCCTACCGGATCGAGATCTACGTGCCCCAGCCCAAGCGGCTGTATGGGTACTACGTGCTCCCCTTCCTGCTGGGCGACCGGTTCGCCGCCCGGGTCGACCTCAAGGCCGAGCGCAAGACCGGCGTGCTGCAGATCCCGGCCGCCTGGCTGGAGCCGGGCGCCGACCCCGGCGAGACGGCCGAGGCGCTCGCCGACGAGCTGTTCCGGCTGGCCGGCTGGCTGGGCCTGCACAGCGTGTCGGCACCCGAGCGGGGTGACTTCGCCGCCCCTCTCACGGCCTCACTGAAGTCGCGCGCCCCGGGTGTACCGTGGCGCCCATGAGCACCACGACGCTCCCGCCGTGGCTGGCCGACCAGCCGGTTCAGGGTCCGGCGGTGCCGCCGGAGTGGTTCGCCCCGCAGCCCGACCGCGTCTCCCGGTTCCTGCTGCGGCTCAGCGCCCGTTCACCGGTGTGGCTCGCCCCGCTGGCCGTGCTCGCGTGCATGGGCGCCGCCGCGGGTTACACGCTGATCAGCGACCCGGCTCAGGCGGAGGCCGGCGCCGAGCCGAGCTGCATCCTGAAATTCACCACCGGGTTCGTCTGCCCCGGCTGTGGCGGCACCCGCGCGGCTTGGTACCTGTTGCACGCCAACGTCCCGGCCGCCGCACGCCACCACCTGCTGTTCGTCTTCGCGGTCCCCTTCCTGCTGTACATGTATGTCGCGTGGGCCGGGCGCTCGGTCTTCAAGTGGAGGCTGCCGCAGCTGTCGTTCAGTCCGGCCGTCATGATCACATTCATGGCGGTCTGGGGCGTCTGGAGCATCCTGCGCAACCTGCCGTGGGCGCCGTTCACCGCTTTCTACGTGTGACCGGGCCGTCCGATAGGTTGTCAGGTATGACGCACGACCCGCGGCCCTTCGGACGGCTGCTGACCGCCATGGTGACCCCGTTCACCTCCGACGGTTCCCTGGACACCGAGGGCGCGGCCCGCCTGGCCGCCTACCTCGTCGACGAGCAGCGCAACGACGCTCTCGTGATCAGTGGCACCACCGGGGAGTCCCCGACCACCTCCGACGCGGAGAAAGACGCTCTGCTGCGCGCCGTGGTCGAGGCCGTGGGCGATCGTGCCAAAGTCCTGGCCGGTGTGGGCACCAACAACACCGCGCACACCGTCGAGCTGGCCCGCGCCGCGGAGAAGGCGGGGGCGAGCGGGCTGCTGGTCGTCACGCCGTACTACAGCAAGCCGCCGCAGGCGGGCATCGAGCGGCACTTCCGCACGGTCGCCGACGCCACCGGCCTGCCGATCATGGTCTACGACATCCCGCACCGGGCCGGGACGGCGATCGCCACCGAGACCATGTGCCGGATCGCCGAGCACGAGCGGATCGTCGGGGTCAAGGACGCCAAGGTCGATCTGGTCGCCACCTCGTGGGTGCTGTCGCGCACCGATCTGGCCTACTACTCGGGTGACGACGCCGCCACGCTGCCGCTTCTCGCGGTCGGCGGGGTCGGCCTGGTCGGCACCTCCACCCACTTCACCGGCCACCTGGCCAAGGACATGATCGAGGCGTACGAGCGGGCTGACACCGCGACTGCGCTGACCCTGCACCGTAAGGCTTTGCCCCTGTTCACGGGCATCTTCCGGACGCAGGGCGTCATGCTGGTCAAGGCCGGTCTGAACGCGTTGGGCCGGCCCGCCGGGCCGGTTCGCGCGCCGCTGGTCGACGCGACCGGTGAGGAACTGAACCAACTGCGCCAGGACGCCGCCGCGGCCGGCATCGTGCTCTGACAGGAAGAGGCGAATGAGTCAAGCTCACGTGGAGCTGGGTCCGCCGCCGCCGCTGCCGGAGGGCGCCCTGCGCGTCGTCCCGCTCGGCGGGCTCGGCGCCATCGGCCGCAACATGACCGTGCTGGAGTACGACGGGAAGCTTCTCGTCATCGACTGCGGGGTGCTCTTCCCCGACGTCGAGCAGCCCGGCGTCGACCTGATCCTGCCCGACTTCACGCCGATCCTGGACCGGCTGGAGGACATCCAGGCGATCGTCCTCACCCACGGGCACGAGGACCACATCGGCGCGGTGCCCTACCTGCTGGCCCACAAGGCGGACATCCCGCTGGTCGGCTCGGAGTTCACCCTGGCCCTGGTCGAGGCGAAACTGGCCGAGCGCCGCCTGGACCCCTACACGCTGACCGTGCGTGAGGGCCAGGTCGAGCGGATGGGCCCGTTCGAGTGCGAGTTCTTCGCGGTGAACCACTCGATCCCGGACGCGCTGGCGGTGGCCGTGCGCACCCCGGCCGGTCTGGTGCTGCATACCGGCGACTTCAAGATGGACCAGGTCCCGCTGGACGGGCGGATCACCGACCTGGCCGGTTTCGCGCGGCTCGGCGCCGAGGGCGTCGACCTGCTGCTCTCCGACTCGACGAACGCCGAGGTGCCCGGCTTCGTCACGCCGGAGCGGGACATCGGCCCGGTGCTCAGCTCGATCTTCGGCAAGGCCCGTGGCCGGATCATCGTGGCCAGCTTCGCCTCCCACGTGCACCGGGTCCAGCAGGTGATGGACGCCGCCTGGGAGTACGAGCGGAAGGTCGCCCTGATCGGCCGGTCCATGGTCAGGAACATGGGCATCGCCCGGGACCTGGGCCTGCTGCGCATCCCGGACGGCCTGCTGGTCGGCCTGGACGAGGCTACCCACCTGCCGCCGGACGAGATCGTCTTCATGTCGACGGGTTCGCAGGGCGAGCCGATGAGCGCCCTGGGCCGGATGTCCACCGGCGACCACCGGCACATCGCCATCGCGCCCGGTGACACCGTCGTGCTGGCCAGCTCGCTGGTGCCGGGCAACGAGACCTCGGTCTACCGGGTGATCAACCAGCTCTCCCGGGCCGGCGCCACGGTGATCCACAAGGAGACGGCCAAGGTGCACGTCTCCGGGCACGCGCCCGCCGGTGAGCTGCTCTACCTGCTCAACGTGACCCGGCCGAGCAACCTGATGCCGGTGCACGGCGAGTGGCGGCACCTGCGCGCCCACGCCCAGCTCGGCATCGAGTCCGGGGTCGCCCCGGACCGGGTGGTGCTCTGCGAGGACGGCGACGTGGTGGACCTGGTCGAGGGCCACGCCCGCGTGGTCGGCCGAGTGAAGAGCCGCTACGTCTACGTGGACGGTCTCGCCGTCGGCGACGTCAGCGAGTCGCTGCTCACCGAGCGCCGGATCCTCGGCGACGGCGGGTTCATCGCGGCCACCGTGGTGATCGACTCGGTCACCGGCAAGGTGGTCGGCGAGCCGGTCATCTCGGCGAAGGGCTTCAGCGAGGACCCGGAGGCGTTCAACCCGGTGGTCCCGTTGCTGACCGCGGCCCTGCACCGCTCCGCCGAGGACGGGATCACCGACACCCACCAGTTGCAGCAGGTGGTGCGGCGTACGGTGGGCCGCTGGGTCAACGACGCCTACCGTCGCCGGCCGATGATCGTCCCCACTGTCGTAGAAGTTTGAGGACATTTTCAACCATCTACGGCTGAGCCGCGTACTCCCTGGCACGGTGCCGCCCCCACGGCACCCGTGGCGGAGGGAGTTCTCCAGATGCAGCGCAGACCGATCGCCGTGGCGGCGGCGGTGTTGGCGGCGACCGGAGCGGCGGTGGCTTTCACCCTGCCGTCGCTCGCCGGAACCGAGTCCGACGGCTCGTCGTCGTCCGTGGCCGCGGGCAAGGGCGGGGACATCGCCCCGCAGTTGCTCTCGGCGATGAAACGCGACCTGGGCCTCGACGGCGACCAGGCGCGTGCCCGGTTGGCGAAGGCCGAGTGGGCCGGTGGGGTCTCGGCGACCCTGGCGGCGCAGACCGGCGGGGACTTCGGCGGCGCGTGGCTGGACGGCACCACGCTCAAGGTCGCGGTCACCGATCCGGGCTCGGCCGACGAGGTCAAGGCCGCCGGTGCGGTCCCGGTGCTGGTCAAGCGCAGCGAGGCGCAGCTGGACGCGGCGAAGACGAAGCTGGACGACGCGAAGTCCAGCCCCGACGACGTGACCGGCTGGTACGTGGACCCCGCCACCAACAAGCTGGTCGTGGTCGCCCAGCCCGGCGCCAAGACGGACGCCCTGCGGTGGGCGCAGCGCAACGGCGTCGCCGGCAACGCGGTGACCGTGAAGATCAGTGAGGCGCAGCCGAAGCCGCTGTTCGACGTGCGCGGCGCCGACCCGTACTTCATCAACGTGGGCGGCGGCCAGGCCCGCTGCTCGATCGGCTTCTCGGTGGAGGGCGGTTTCGTCACCGCCGGGCACTGCGGCGCCGAGGGTTCGCAGACCACCGGCTTCAACAACGAGGCGCAGGGCACCGTCGAGTTCTCGGTCTTCCCGGGCGAGGCCGACATGGGCTTCGTCGCGGTGAACGGGGACTGGACGCCGCGCGCCGTGGTCAACGACTTCCGGGGCAACGAGCTGCCGGTGGCCGGCAACACCGAGGCCCCGGTGGGTGCGGCGGTCTGCCGGTCCGGCTCCACCACCGGCACCTTCTGCGGCACGATCCTCGCCAAGAACCAGACGGTGCGGTACCCGGAGGGTGCGGTGACCGGGCTGACCCGTACCGACGTCTGCGCCGAGGGTGGCGACTCCGGCGGGCCGTGGCTCTCCGGCGACCAGGCCCAGGGCATGACCTCGGGTGGTTCGGGTGACTGCACGGTCGGCGGCGAGACCTTCTTCCAGCCGCTCAACGAGGTCCTCGCGGCCCAGAACCTGACCCTGGTTACCACTGGTGAAGCGGCGGCTCCGCCGCCCGCGGAGGAGGAGGAACCGGCCGCCTCCGCCTGTGACAGCCTCCCGGTGCAGCGCGACGGCTCGATCGCGCGGGCCGGCCAGGCGCAGGCCCAGCCGAACGGTGGCGCCTACCGCGCCCGGGCCGGCACCCACACCGCCTGCCTGGACGCCCCGGACGGCGCCGACTTCGATCTGGCACTGCAGCGGCTCAACAGCCGCGGCCAGTTCCGCACGGTCGCCCAGGCCACCGGTGACGGTGACAAGACGCTGAGCTTCGACGGCCGTTCGGGCACCTACCGGTACGTCGTCGTCGCCACCGCCGGCACCGGCGCCTACTCGCTCGGCTTCAACGTTTCCTGAATGAAGTAGGCGAAGGGCAGCCGGGCCCGGACCTCCGCCCGGCCAGGTGGGCCCGGCACATGATCGGGGCTCTCGTTCACGAGGGCCCCGATCCTGCTTTCAGCTCACCCAGCGCCTCACCCAGCCGGCAGCCCGTCGCAATGCCGCAGAGCAGCACCTGGTCGAGCTGCTCCGCCGTGACGCCGTGCTCCCAGTCGGTGGTGACCTCGCCCACCACGACGGCGTTGCCCTCGTCGGTCACGTGCACGTAGGCCTTCGGCCAGAGCTGGTCACGGTTCCAGGTGTTGCAGAACTCGTAGAGCCGCGGGATGTCCTCGACCGAGAAGACGTGTTGCATCATCGCGCGCACCTGGAGGATCTCCCGCCGCTCGCCGAGCCGGAAGAAGTAGATGAGGTTGCCCTGGAAGTTCCCGGCGATGTCGTCGTCGGCATCGACGAAGTACGCGAACCCGCGGGCGTCCAGCGCTGCCTTGATCATGTCGTTACTGAGAGGTTGCACCTGGTGATGGTAATCGCCCGAAAAGCGAGAAGCTGTCACGGTGCGCCTTCTCGGCGGAATGGGCTCGCCCGGCTACGGTGACATCCATGGCGGGCCGTACTCCTCCGGCGAGCCGGGGCCGCGCCGCGTCCACGTCGCGCGGCGCCGCGGTCAACCGTGCCCGGCAACCGGCACGCAAGCCCGCGCCGCGCAAGGCCGCGGCCCGGCGGGCACCGGTGCGGAAGAAGAGCAACACGGGCGCGACGCTGGGCCGGGGCATCGGCGCGCTCTGGATGGGGCTGGCGCACAGCGTCGGCTGGGTGGCGCGCGGCGCCGGGCGGCAGGCCGCCAGTGCCCGCAACATCGGCCCCGAGCACCGGCGCGACGGCGCCGGCCTGCTGGTGCTGGGCTTCGCGATCCTGATCGCGGTGGCGCTCTGGGCCCGGGGCGCGGGTCCGGTCGGCCTGTGGCTGGCCGACGCGATCCGGCTCTTCCTGGGCAGCCTCGCGGTCTTCCTGCCGCTGCTGCTCTTCTACGGCTCGGTGCGGCTGATGCGCGAGCCGGCCGACCCGGACCATCAGGGGCGCCACCTGGTCGGCTGGTCGGCGATCATCGTCGCCACGGCGGGTCTGCTGCACATCTCCGGCCGGCCGGCCGACGATCTCGCCCTCGACGAGGCGGGTGGCCTGCTCGGTTACGGCATCGGCGGGGTGCTGGAACGGGCGGTGACGGCGTGGGTCGCCGTACCGTTGCTGGTTCTGCTCTTCGTCTTCGGCCTGCTGGTCATCACCGCGACGCCGATCGCCAAGATCCCGGAGCGGCTGCTGCTCCTGCTCGACCTGGTGAGCGGCCGCTCCCGGGCCAACCCGCCGGCCGCCGACGTGCTGCCGGAGGAGGACGAGGAGGGAGCGCCGGCGAAGCCGCGCCGCCCGGCCCGCCGCAGGCAGGGCGCCCTCGCCGAGCCGGGGCCGTTGCCGGAGCCGGTGGAGCCGCCGGACGACTTCGACGAAGAGCTGATCCTGCACGACACCATCGCGCTGCCGAAGGTGCCGGCGAGCCGGAAGAAGCCGCCCGAGCACTCGCCGATGCCGCCCACCCGCGCCGAGCAGCTGGAGATCACGGCGGTCAAGGGCGACTACCGCCTGCCGCCGGCGAACCTGCTGGCCACCGGCGCCCCGGCCAAGGCGCGCAGCCGCGCCAACGACGAGATCATGGCCGCGCTGACCGGGGTGTTCGAGCAGTTCAACGTCGACGCGGTGGTCACCGGCTTCACCCGCGGCCCGACCGTCACCCGTTACGAGGTCGAGGTCGGACCGGGCGTCAAGGTCGAGCGGATCACCCAGCTCTCCCGCAACATCGCCTACGCGGTGAAGTCGCCGGACGTGCGGATCCTCAGCCCGATCCCGGGCAAGAGCGCGGTCGGCGTGGAGATCCCGAACACCGACCCGGAGAACGTGTCGCTCGGTGACGTGCTGCGCTCCCGCGCGGCCGCCTCCGACCACCACCCGATGGTGGTGGCCCTCGGCAAGGACATCGAGGGCGGGTTCGTCGTCGCCAACCTGGCGAAGATGCCGCACATCCTGATCGCCGGCGCCACCGGCGCGGGCAAGAGCTCCTGCCTCAACTCGCTCCTGGTCTCACTGCTGACCCGGGCGACCCCGGACGAGGTTCGCCTGCTGCTGGTCGACCCGAAGCGGGTCGAGATGACGGCGTACGAGGGCATCCCGCACCTCGTCACCCCGATCGTCACCAACCCGAAGAAGGCCGCGGACGCCCTGGAGTGGGTGGTCCGCGAGATGGACATGCGCTACGACGACCTCGCCGCCAACGGGGTCCGCCACATCGACGACTTCAACCGCAAGGTCCGCAGCGGCGAGATCACGGCGCCGCCCGGCAGCGAGCGGGAGATGAAGCCGTACCCGTACCTGCTGGTGATCGTCGACGAGCTGGCCGACCTGATGATGGTCGCCCCGCGCGACGTGGAGGACTCGGTCGTCCGGATCACCCAGCTGGCCCGGGCCGCCGGCATCCACCTGGTGCTGGCGACCCAGCGCCCGTCGGTCGACGTGGTCACCGGTCTGATCAAGGCGAACGTGCCGTCCCGCCTGGCCTTCGCCACCTCCTCGCTCGCCGACTCCCGGGTCATCCTGGACCAGCCGGGCGCCGAGAAGCTGCTCGGCCGCGGTGACGGGCTCTTCCTGCCGATGGGCGCGTCGAAGCCGACCCGCATCCAGGGCGCCTGGGTCGACGAGAAGGAGATCGCGGCGGTCGTCAAGTTCTGCAAGGACCAGCGCGAGCCGGAGTTCCGCGAGGGTGTCACCGAGGCGCCGCCCAGCAAGAAGAAGGAGATCGACGAGGAGATCGGCGACGATCTGCAGCTGCTGATCCAGGCCATCGAACTCGTGGTGACCAGCCAGTTCGGCTCGACCTCGATGCTGCAGCGCAAGCTGCGGGTGGGGTTCGCGAAGGCCGGCCGGCTGATGGACCTGATGGAGACCCGTGGCATCGTCGGCCCGTCCGAGGGCTCCAAGGCCCGCGACGTCCTGGTCAAGCCGGACGAGCTGGAGGAGGCGCTGGCCGCGCTCCGCGTCGACGACTGATCGATGAGTAAGGTATCGACTCCACGCGATACCTACTGATCGGACAGTGCATGAGGAAGACCCCATGGAAGATCGGGAGCCTGCTCGCGGTCGCGCTCTGCGTGGCCGCCCAGGGCGCGGTCCCGGCGGCGGCAGCGGCCGGAGACTTCCTGCTTCTCGGCGGTGATCAGAAGAACCACAAGATCTACGTGCTGGATCCGGCCGTCACCGACTGGAACAGCGCGAGCGCGGTGAAATGGGAGTGGGCGCCGACCACCGCCCGTGGCTTCTCGTCGACCGAGGCCTCCGGCTTCGTCGGCGGCAACGATTTCCGGCTGCGCAACACCGACGCCGGGCAGCGCATGGTCATCGTGGACGGCGCTGGGCTGCTCACGGTGATCGGTTACCCGTCCGGCAACCGGGTGTGGGCGCAGAAGAGCCCGGCCGCCGACAACCGGCACTCGGCCGAGCTGCTGCCCGACGGCAACGTCGCGGTGGCCGCCTCCACCGGCGGCTACGTGCGGGTCTACGCGGCCTCGCAGGGCGCCAACGCGACGGCGTACGCCCAGTTCGCTCTGGAGGGTGCGCACGCCACCCTGTGGGACCCGCAGATCAACCGGCTCTGGGTGGCCGGTGAGGACCGGCGCACCGACGCGAACGGCGCCGAGGTCATCTACAGCGTCCTCACCGCGCTGGAGGTCACCGGGCCGCCATCGGCGCCGAGCCTGCGCGAGGACCGTTCCCGCCGTCAGGAGCTGGGCACGCTCTGGGCCCACGACGTGTCGCACTACCACTACGACACGTCCAAGCTGTGGGTCACCACGAACGCCCGGACCTACCTCTACGACAAGAACACCAGGACGTTCGCGGCGGCCGGCGAGGCCTGGGACCGCAGGTTCGTCAAGGCGGTCGGCAACCAGCCGTCCGGCCAGGTCGTCCAGACCATGCCCGATGTGCAGAAGAACCCGCAGGGCGGCTGCTATCTCAACAACACCGCGAACCTGCGGAACTGGTGCACCGACACGGTCGACTTCTTCGGGCCGGACACCAGGCGCACCCGCACGAGCGCGGCCTTCTACAAGGTCCGGGTGATGAACCCGAACTACAGCGCGAACGACCAGAACCTGCGCGGCAAGCTCTGGGAGCGGACCCGGGCCGCCGACGGCACCTGGGCGGGCGCGGCCGCGCTGATCGACGGCAACCAGTCGATCAAACAGGTCGCGGCGACCCCGGCCGCCGACGGCCGGCTGCACGTGGTCACCCTGCTGCCGGACAGCGGCCTGTGGTTCCGGACCCGGGAGGCGAACGGCGACTGGGCCGACTCCGCCGTCAAGATCGACGACAACGGGGACATCGCCGACGTGGCGATCGCCGCCTCCCCGGACGGGACCCTGCACGTCTTCGGCCTCGTGCCGGGCAGCGGTGTCTGGTACCGCACGCGCAGCGCCGCCGGCGTGTGGGCCGGCTCGGCCACCAAGATCGACGAGAACGGGTCGATCTCCGACATCGCGGCGACGGTGAACCCGGCCCAGAAGACCGTGCACTTCCTCGGTCTGGTCCCGGGCAGCGGCATCTGGCACAAGACCCGCAGCGCTGCCGGCGCCTGGACCGGCGCCGAGAAGATCGACACCAACGGCGACCTCGCGGACATCGCGGCGGCCGCGCTGCCGGACGGCACCGTGCACTCGTTCGGCGTCACGGCGTGGGGCGGTGTCTACCACCGCACCCGGACCAGCGCCGGGGCGTGGCAGAGCTCGGTGCAGGTGCCGGCGGACGGCTCGGCCAACCGGGTGATCGACCTGGCCGCGACCGGCTGGCCGGCCACGAAGCTGGACCTGGTCACGGTCCGCGCCGGGTCGGGCCTGTGGGCGCAGACCAACACCGGTTCCGGGTGGCCGGCGGCGACCCGGTTCGAGGCCGATCCCAGCGCGCTGCGCGCCTATGCCGCGCATCTGACGGACGGCACGCTGCACGCCGGGCGGATCGCCGAGATCTCCTAAGCGACGGCGATCGGGGCCGGGAAGCTCTGCCGGAAGGTGAACGCCTCCGGCCCCGGCCCCTCGGCCGCCAGCAGCTCCAGGCGGGCCGCCCCTTCCGCGAAGCCGGGCAGGTGGCCCGCCGGGACCCACCACAGCACCAGCGGCGTCCGGGTGCTGTGCGGCTCGAACCACTCGCGGCGCCGGCGCAGGTAGTCGAGGTGCTCGCTCTGATACGCATACGCCCGCAGGTGCTCGACGGACTCCCAGACGGACAGCGTGTAGATCTCCAGCGGGTCGGCCGGCGCCGCGATGGTGCCGTCGCCGCCGTCACCGACCATCCGCCAGACGAAGCCGGGCGAGCGGTCGGCCAGCGCGTTCATCAGAGCCAGACCCTCGACGAACTCGGCCATCGAGGGGTCGTCCAGCGGGGCGCGGAGGCGGGCGAAGTTGATCTGCGCGAGGTGGAAGCCGGTCATGGCGCTCAGCTCACCAGCCCTCGACTCTAAAGTCAATCGGTTTTGTTTTTAGTAAGCGCTACGCAGCAGCGGCCGGGCGCCGGGTCCATCCGGGCGGTCCAGCCGGAGCCCTCGGTCAGCCCTTCGAGCAGGGCCAGGTTCATCCCGCAGACCAGCGGCGGGAACTGTTCGGCGAGGTGGTGGAACGGGCAGTTCCGCAGCTCGATCCGATCGGGGCCGGCGACCGGCGCGTAACCCCGCTCGGCGAGCATCTCGGCCGGATCCCGGGTCGCGTCGGCAAGGCCCTGCTCCCGGGCCACCTCGAAGAGGACCTGATCGGCGCCGCTGCGCTCGAGCGCCTCGGCCAGCAACTCGGCCGCGGTGCGGTAGGCGCGCGGCGGCACGCTCACCGCGTGCTCCGCCGCGGAGATCCGGTACAGCTTGGCGGGCCGGCCGGCGCCCGGACCGGTCCGGCCCGAGCGGCGGGCGTACGAGACCTCGAGCAGCCCCGAGTCCACCAGCTTGTCGAGGTGGAACGCGGCGAGCGTACGGCCGACGCCGAGCGCCTCGGCCACCTCGTCCCGCCCGACCGGGCCGGCCGTCGCGTCCGCCACCACCCGGTACGCGGCCCGCCGTACCCCGTCGGTCAGGGCGGACACGGTGGCGAGATCGTCCAGGTTGTCGGTCACCCGGCAATCGTATTGCCAACGTGACTTGGTGCTAGATTCCCGGCTGTCCGGAGGACGGCCGTCCCGTGGCCGCCCGGTAACCTGGGCGCGTGTCTGTAACGCCATCCCACCGCCGTGTCGCACTCCTCACTCTGGGCTGCGCCCGTAACGAGGTCGACTCGGAAGAGCTCGCCGCCCGTCTCGACGCCGGGGGCTGGGAGGTCTCCACCGACGCCGAGGGCGCCGACGTCGTCCTCGTGAACACCTGCGGCTTCGTCGAGAAAGCCAAGCAGGACTCGATCGACACCCTGCTCGCCGCCGCCGACACCGGGGCCAAGGTGGTCGCCGCCGGTTGCATGGCCGAGCGCTACGGCAAGGAGCTCGCCGAGAGCCTGCCCGAGGCCAACGCCGTGCTCGGCTTCGACGACTACACCGACATCGCCACCCGCCTCGACGGTGTGCTGGCCGGCGAGAGCTTCGACGCGCACACCCCCCGCGACCGGCGCGAGCTGCTGCCGATCACCCCGGTGCAGCGGCAGACCGCCAAGGTGGTCGTTCCCGGGCACGCGACCGTCGACGAGCACACCCCCGCCCACCTGCGCAAGGTGCTGCGCCGCCGGCTCGACAGCGGCCCGGTCGCCTCGCTGAAACTGGCCAGCGGCTGCGACCGGCGCTGCGCGTTCTGCGCGATCCCGGCCTTCCGCGGCTCGTTCGTCTCCCGCGACCCGCAGGAGCTGCTCGCCGAGGCCGAGTGGCTGGCCAAGTCCGGCGTCCGCGAGCTGGTGCTGGTCAGTGAGAACAGCACGTCCTACGGCAAGGACCTGGGCGACCCCCGCGCGCTGGAGAAACTGCTCCCGCAGCTGGCCGGGATCGACGGCATCGTCCGGGTCCGCGCCAGCTACCTGCAGCCCGCCGAGACGCGGCCCGGCCTGGTCGAGGCGATCGCCACCACGCCCGGCGTGGCGGCCTACTTCGACCTGTCGTTCCAGCACTCCAGCGAGCCGGTGCTGCGCCGGATGCGCCGGTTCGGCTCCACCGAGCGCTTCCTCGAGCTGCTCGACTCGGCCCGCAAGCTGGCCCCGTGGGCCGGGGCCCGGAGCAACTTCATCGTCGGTTTCCCCGGTGAGACGAAGCAGGACGTGGACGAGCTGGTCCGCTTCCTGACCGAGGCCCGGCTCGACGCCATCGGCGTCTTCGACTACAGCGACGAGGACGGCACCGAGGCGGCCGGCCTGACCGGCAAGGTCCGCGAGGACACCATCAAGCGGCGGTACGACCGGGTCGTCGCCCTCGCCGAGGAACTCTGCGCCCAGCGTGCCGAGGACCGGCTCGGCAGCACCGTCGAGGTGCTGGTCGACACGGTCGACGGCGACGAGGTCGAGGGCCGCGCCGAGCACCAGGCCCCCGAGGTGGACGGCTCCACCACGCTGGTCGCCGGCGAGCAGGGCGTCGACGTCTCCGCGCTGCGCCCCGGCGACCTGGTCCGCGCGAAGGTGACCGGTACCGAGGGTGTCGACCTGATCGCCGTACCGGTCGAGATGATCTCGGCCTCCCCGGTTCCGCGATGACCAACGAGCCGGCTCCGGTGCCCGCACCCCGCGTGGTGTCGCTCTACAACGCGGCCAACGCGTTGACCGTGGTCCGGATCGTGCTCATCCCGGTCTTCGTGACCTTCGTCGTCGTCTCCGAGATGACGAACCCGGACTGGCGGATCGCGGCGTGCCTGGCGTTCTGCGTGGCGTCGGCGACCGACTTCGTGGACGGCTGGATCGCCCGCCGGTGGCAGCTGGTCACGTCCTTCGGCAAGGTGGCCGACCCGATCGCCGACAAGGCCCTCACCGGCACGGCGCTGGTGCTGCTCTCGGCCTACGACCAGCTGCCCTGGTGGGTGACGATCGCGATCCTGGTCCGCGAGTGGGGCGTGACCGCACTGAGGTTCTGGGTGATCCGATACGGCATCATCCCGGCCTCCCGGGGTGGCAAGCTGAAGACCGGTCTGCAGACGGCCGCCATCGCCTGGTATTTGTGGCCGGTGCCGGAATCGGCGCAGATCGTCGGGGTATGCCTCATGGGCGCCGCGCTGGTCGTCACGGTCGTCACCGGCGCCGATTACGTGGTGCAGGCCCTCCGGCTGCGGAGGGCGGCGCGCAAGAGCTAGGAGGGGCCTGGGGTGGAGATGTCGGTGGCCGCCGCGGCGGCGGTGCACGTTCTGGTCGAGCGGCACGAGACGCTGGCGACGGCGGAGTCGCTCACCGGTGGTCTGGTCGCCGCGACCATCGTGGAGATCCCGGGAGTCAGCGCGGTGTTCCGGGGCGGACTGGTCGTCTACGCCACCGAGTTGAAGGGCACGCTCGCCGGCGTACCGAAGAAGTTGCTGGACGAACGTGGCCCGGTGGACGGGGATGTCGCGGCCGCGCTCGCGGCCGGCGTCCGGGAGCGCTGCGGCGCGGACTGGGGCGTGGCGACCACCGGTGTCGCGGGCCCGGAGCCGCAGGACGGCAAACCGGTCGGGCTGGTCTATGTGGCGGTTGCCGGCCCGTCCGGGACCGAGGTGCGCGAGTTGCAACTCGCCGGAAACCGGGAGGCCATCCGCACCGAAAGTGTGACGGCCGTCCTGCAATTGCTGACCGACTCTCTGCGCACCGCGGCCGCTCGGGTCTGAGCAGGGAATTCTTCCGGTCCCGCGCCGGTTGTCCGATACGGCCGCCGGCCGGTGAGTTCGGGAATTCGGCGGGGCGGGATGTCGGCGTCGCTCGCGCCAGGTACGGTTGCGGGAAGCCTCCGGCGTATGCCGGCGGCCCCGCCCGCAGGAGGAGGTGCCATGGTCCTGCTACGCCGCGTTATCGGCGACGCACTTCGTGCGCGCCGGCAGGGGCAGCACCGCACGCTGCGCGAGGTGTCGACGGCCGCGAACGTCAGCCTGGGGTATCTGTCCGAGATCGAGCGCGGACAAAAAGAGGCGTCCAGCGAGCTGCTCGCAGCGATCTGCGACGCGCTCGGCGCCCGGCTCTCCGAGTTGCTCAGTGAGGTCAGCAACACACTGGCGCTGGCGGAGAACATGGAGGGCGTGCTCGTCCCGGTCGATGAGTCCGCCACCAAGACGAGAGACGGCGACGTCTCGGTCTCGGTGCGCCAGGATTCGCCGCTGAAGACCACGCTGCGCACCACCCGCAAACAGCAGCGGGACATCGTCTACGCCGCTTGATATGAGCACGCGATCGCAGGGCCGTCCCTTCCGGGGCGGCCCTGCGCGCATGTCGCCGACCGGCTCAGGGGAGCGTAGCCTCGATGCCAGGGGAGACCCTGAGATCCCCCGTAGGTCACGTGACGCGGCTGGCGTCGGGCTGACACGATGGGTTTTCCGCGTCGCCGTCAAGTAACTCGAAACGGTGACGCGTCCGACGGAGCGACTTGAGGGGATACCGCGAGATGGCGAATCCGTTCGTCAAGGGCTGGAATTACATGATGGCGCTCTTCGGCGCGAAGATCGATGAGTACGCCGACCCGAAGGTCCAGATCCAGCAGGCCATCGAGGACGCCCAGCGGCAGCATCAGGCGCTCGTTCAGCAGGCCGCCGCCGTGATCGGCAATCAGCGGCAGCTCGAGATGAAGCTGTCCCGGCAGATGTCCGAGGTCGAGAAGCTGCAGGGGATGGCGCGTCAGGCGCTGGTCCTGGCCGACCGGGCGCGGGCCGGCGGCGACGAGGCCGAGGCCCAGAAATACGAGGCGACCGCGCAGACCCTGGCCACCCAGCTGGTGGCCGGCGAGCAGTCGATGGAGGACCTGAAGACCCTGCACGACCAGGCGCTCGGCGCCGCCGGGCAGGCGCGCAAGGCGGTCGAGAACAACGCGATGGTGCTGCAGCAGCGCATCGCCGAGCGGTCGCGTCTGCTCAGCCAGCTGGAGCAGGCCAAGATGCAGGAGACCGTGGCGAAATCGCTGGAGTCGATGTCGCAGCTGGCGGCGCCGGGCAACACCCCGTCGCTGGACCAGGTGCGCGACAAGATCGAGCAGCGCTACGCGAACGCGATGGGCCGTGCCGAGCTGGCCTCCAACTCGGTCGAGGGCCGCATGCTCGAGGTGCAGAAGTCCAGCCTGGACATGGCCGGCTCGTCCCGGCTCGAGCAGATCCGGGCCAGCATGGCCGGGGAGAAACTGGGCGGCGCCGCCGCGCAGCCCGCGGTCGAGCAGTCGGCGCCGCCGGCCGCCGACCCGGCGAGCGTGGCCCGTCTCGACGAGATCCGGGCCAGCATGAACCAGAAGCGCGGCGACACCACGGCCGCGGGCTGATCAACGCGTGACGAGGGGAGCGACGGTGGACGAGCGAGCCAGGTACTTCCGGCGGCTCAAGCGGCTGCGCGGGGCGGCGCGCCGGTGGAGTGTGCTCGGAGGCGGCCTGACCGCGGCGACCGCCGTCCTCACCCCCTATGCGGGGATCGGCATCGCCGACGCGGCGTGGGCGGCCGGCGCGGGCGCGTCGGCCGTGCTGGCCTGGTGGCGGTTCAGCGACCACCGGCAGCTCGCCGCAACGCCGGCCCCGCCGCCGGCGATCGCCACCCCCGGCCTGGCCGGCGCGCTGGAGAAGTTCCCGGCCGGCCGGACGGTGCTGCACGAGGTGCGCCGCCAGCGCACCCGGTTCGCCCTTCGCGGTTCGGTGATCGCCGACTCGTGGGACCGGCTGGACCGGGCCTCACAGACCATGTCCGGGCTCGCCGGCCGGCTGACCGGCGCCGGCGAGACCGCGGCCCTGGAGGCGGCGACTGCCGAGACCTGGCTGCGCGACCTGGGCCAGCGGGCGGCGAGTGTGGAGCGGGCCATCCCGCTCGGCCAGCCCGGCCAGAAAGACGCGCTGGTCCAGTCGCACGCCGCCCTGGCCGAGCAGTTCGACGAGGGTGTGACCGCCTTCGAGAGTCTGGTCGCCGCGGCCGCCAGCTATGTGGCGGAAGACGGCCACCCGGTCGCCGACACCCGCCACCCGGCCTATTTCAGCCTGATCGAGGCGACCGACCGGCTCCGCGGCATCGCCGAGGGCCTGGCCGAGCTGCGCGACAGCACCAGCCGTTTCCGCGCCGCGAGCTGACGTCACGCCGCCGCCGGCTCGGGCTGGCAGCGCGGGCACCAGTAGGTGATCCGTTCGCCCTGGTCGGCCTTGCGAATCGCGGTCCCGCAGCGGCGGCAGGGCTGGGCCCGGCGGCCGTAGACATAGCTGGTCTCCCCGCGGCGCAGTGACCCGGTGGTGGTCTGCGTCCACCGTCCCCGGTTGGAGGCGACCAGCTTCTGTGCGAGTTCGACGGTGCCGGTCAGGTCGGCCACGTCGGCGACCGGCGTCCACGGCCAGAGCCCGCGCAGGAAGAGCGTCTCCGCCTTGTAGAGGTTGCCCACCCCGGCCAGGTTCCGCTGGTCCAGCAGCGCCTCCGCGATGCTCACCGACGGGTGCGCGGTGATCCGGCGCACCGCCTCGGCCGGATCCCAGTCGGCGCCCAGCAGGTCCGGCCCGAGATGCCCGACGAGCCGGTCCTCCTCGGCGGTCGGCACCAGCATCACCTCGTGCAGGTGATAGCCGACGGCGACCGAGCGCGCGGTGCGCAGCACCACGCGGATCAGGTGCGCCGGCCGGGCGGTCCATCGCTCACCCGGTGCGTACGCCCGCCACGCCCCCTCCATCCGCAGGTGCGAGTGGAGGGTGTGCGGCGCCCGCCCGTCCCGGGTCAGGCGCAGCAGCAGATGCTTGCCGCGGCTGGCCGACTCGGCGACCGTCCAGCCGGTCAGATCGGTGGTGGCCAGGCGCGGCACCCGGAAGTCGGAGCCGGTCAGCACCTCCCCGGTGAGTGCTTTCTCCAGCACCCGGGCGGTGTTCCAGACGGTGTCCCCTTCCGGCATTCCACCATCCTGCCCTCAATCGCCCACCAGGGCGATCATCTCGCTCTCGCCGATCTCCCGGGCCGCCGCCGCGGCGGCTTCCTGATCAACACCCCGCAGGGCTGCCGCCAGCGCGGCAGCGACGGCCGGGTGGGCCGCGTCAGGATCGACCCCATGACGTACGGCGTGCCGCCGCACCGCCGCGACCAGCACCGCCGCCTCCTGCGGGCGCCCGGACAGCGCCAGCGCGTATCCGGCCGTGTGCAGGCAGGCCAGCGCGTTGCCGATGTCGTTCTCGCCGCGGAACAGGTGCAGCGACCGGCGCACCGAGGCGAGCGCCCGCTGCGGGTCGGCCGGGGCGGCGGCGTCACCGCTCAGGTGGGCCCGGGCCATCGCCAGCTCGCCCAGGGCGGCCGCCCACCGGCTGCCCTGCGCCAGCGACGCGGCGATCCCCTCGGCGAGCAGCCGGCGGCCCTCCGCGATCCGGCCCAGCCCGGCCACCGCGTGACCGAGGCAGATCGTCCCGGACGGCACGATCCAGTCCTCGCCGTACTTGCGGGCCGCCTCCATCGACTCCCGGGCCAGCCGCGCCGCGGCCGCGTAGTCGCCGGTCGCCTCGTGGAACAGTGAGTCGTAGTAGAGCGTCTGCGCGTGGACGATCCTTCCCTCCCGGTCGGCCGGGACGCCCAGCGCGGTGTAGGTCTTCTCCAGACAGGCCGCGGCGCCCGCCAGGTCGCCCGCGATGAACCGCAGGGTTCCGGCGGCCGACCAGGCGCGGGCCCGGTCGGCAGCCGGCGCCCCGGGCGCCCCGGTGAGCCCGGCGGTGAGCAGGCGCAGGCCCTCGGCGACGTGCCCGCCCCGGTACCAGAACCAGCCCAGCAGCCCGGCCGTCCGCAGCGCCGCCGGTGGGTCGGCCGCCAGGTCGTGCTCGATTGCGGTGCGCAGGTTGGGCAACTCCCGGTTCAGGGTGCGGATCGCGTGATTGGACCGCTCCCCGCTCAGCTCCGGAACCCAGCGGGCGACCAGCTCCCGCATCCCGGCGGCGTGGGCGGCCCGGCTGCCCGCCGGATCCGGGTCGTGCGTCCGGCAGTAGGCCCGGACCATCTCCAGCAGCCGGTAGCGGGCCGGGGTGACACCGGTGTCCGCGACCACCACCGAGCGGGCCACCAGGCCGGAGAGGGCGGCCAGCTCCGGCCCGGCCGCGGTCAGGGTGAAGCCGCCCTCGTACGGCCACAGCCGCAGCAGCAGCGCCCGGTCGCCGGGCGGCAGCAGGTCCACGCTCCAGGCGACCGCCGCCTCCAGGGTCTGGTGCGGGGTGAGCGCACCGCGCGGCACCGGACCGAGCTCGGGGAACCGGTCGCCCAGCAGCTCGCTCAGCTCGCCGAGGCTGAGCACCCGGGCCCGGGCGGCGGCCAGCTCCAGCGCGAGGGGGATGCCGTCCAGGGCGGTGGCGATCCGCGCCAGATGGCCGGACTCCTCCGGGGTGGGCCGCCACCCCGGGCGCACCGCCGAGATCCGGTCGGCGAGCAGCGCGATCGCGTCGGCGGACGGCAGCGGCGCGACCGGCAGCAGCCGTTCCCCGTCGACGCCGAGGGGTTCCCGGCTGGTGGCCAGGATCCGCACCCCGGGGCAGCGGGCGAGCAGTTGCAGGACCAGGTCGGCCACCGGCTCCACCAGGTGCTCGCAGTTGTCCAGCAGGAGCAGGCCGGACCGGTCGGCCAGCGCCGCGGTCACCGCCTCGGTGGTGGATCCGCGCAGTCCGAGCACCGAGGCGACGGCGAGGACGGGCACCGTGGCGTCGGCCAGGCGCACGAACCAGGCCCGGTCGCCGGCGTGCTCGACGGCCAGCCGGGTCTTGCCGGCCCCGCCCGGGCCGACCAGGGTCACCAGGCGGCTCGTGGACATCAGCTCGTCCAGCGTGCTCAGCTCGGCGGCACGGCCGAGGAAGGCGGTGAGCGGGCGGACGGCGGGCGCCGGCCGCGACGGCAGCAGCAGCCGGGGATCCTGGGCCAGCAGGCGGCTCTCCAGCTCCTGCAGGGCGGGGCCGGGGTCGATGCCGAGCTCGTCGGCGAGCAGGGCGCGGACCCGGCGCAGGGTGGCCAGCGCGTCGGCCTGCCGCCCACTGCGGTACTGGGCGAGGATCAGCAGCTCCCAGCGGCGTTCGCGGTAGGGCTCCGCCCGTACGCCCGCCTCGAGATCACTGACCGCGCCCGGCGCATCGCCGGTGGCGATCCGGGCGGCCGACCGCTCCTCGGCCGCGACCGCGCGCAGCGCGTCGAGCTGTGCCCGGGAGGGCGCGGCGAAATCCGGCAGGTCGGCGAAGGCCTCGCCGCGCCACATCGCCAGGGCCGTGTCGAAGGCGCGCAGCGCCTCGCCGGGCCGCTCGTCCGCGAGCAGATCGCGCCCGCGCTGCACGGCGGCCGCGAAGCGGGCCGCATCGGTCTCGGCCACCCGCAGCCGATAGCCGTCCTCGACCCGTTGCAAGGCGTCGCGCGCCCCGCCGAGGGAGCGCCGCAGGCGCGACACATAAGCCTGCAGGGAGACCGCCGGGCTGGCCGGTGGCGCGCCCGCCCAGAGCGCCTCGGCCAGGGTGTCCTCGCTGACCGGCCGGCCCTCCGCCGCGATCAGCGCGGTCACCAGCCGGCGCGGCAGCGGGCCGCCCAGGTCGACCGGGGAGCCGTCCGTCTCGACCTCGGTCGGCCCGAGCACCCTGCCGATCAGCACCGGCCGATCATAGAAGTGCAGGTGGCTTGCAGGCAGTCTGCAAGCCGACCCGGGCATCGTCGTCGCATGACGACGATCGACACGACCGAGCCGGTCGACACCTGGGAGATGGTGCTGGTGCACCGGGTCTTCCGCCGCGAGTTCCGCCTGCTGCCGGGTCTGGTCCGGGCCGTCGCGCCGGGCGACACCGCCCGTGCCGGGGCGATCGCCGACCACCTGAGCAACCTGGCCGGCGCGCTGCACCACCACCACACCGCCGAGGACGAGCTGCTCTGGCCCCAGCTGCTGAACCGGGCCGGGATGCACGCCGACCTGATCCACCGGATGGAGGCCCAGCACGACCGGCTGCACGAACCGCTGGCCCGCATCGGCGAGCTGAACCCCCGCTGGCGGGCCACGGCCGCGGCGGCCGACCGCGACGAACTGGCCGAGGTGATCGCGCAGGCTTCGGTCGCGCTGGACGAGCACCTCGCCGACGAAGAGGCCGAGATCCTGCCGCTGGTTTCGCGTTATCTGACCCACGCGGAATGGGACGCGCTGGGCAAACGCGGTCAGGAGAGCATTCCGAAGAACAAACTCGCCCTGGTCTTTCTCGGCTCGATCTTCGAAGAGGCCACCCCGGAGGAGAAGAAGCGGTTCCTGGCACAGTTGCCGCCGCCGATTCGGCTGGTGTGGCGGTTGTTCGGTGATCGGGTCTACCGAAAAGCGCGTGACCGGGTGCGCGTCGGCTGACACCCTGCGCGCATGGAACTGGACATCGCTCCGGTCGGTGACCGGTGGGAACTTCTCGACGAACTCGAGGGTCTCTGGCCGGAATTCATGACCAAGGATCCGACCTCGTCGCTCTACTACCTCCACTACGAGAAGTTCTGGCCGGACTTCGTGCTCGTCGCGGTGGATCGAGAGGACGGGCGAGCGGTGGCGGTGGCGCACTCGGTGCCGATCTCCTTCGCCGGGAGCATCGCCGACGGAATGCCCGAGACCGGCTGGGACTGGGTCGTTCGCACGGCCGTTCACGACCGGTTCTCCGGCACCTCGCCGACCATCGTGTCGGCCCTGGAGATCTCGATCCGCCGCGATCGGCGCGGCGGCGGCATCTCCGCGCGGATGCTCGCCGCGATGCGCGACAACGCGGCCCGGCACGGCTTCACCGATCTGGTGGCGCCGGTCCGGCCCAGTGCCAAGACAGCTCAGATCACCAAACCCATTGATGCGTACGCGTACGAGACGCGCGCTGACGGGCTGCCGGTCGATCCGTGGCTGCGGGTGCACGTCCGCGCTGGTGGGCGGATCGTCAACGTGGCGCACCAGAGCATGGTCATCACCGGGACGCTGGAGCAGTGGCGTTCCTGGACCGGCCTGCCGTTCACCGAGAACGGCCCGGTCGAGGTGCCGGGCGCCCTGACCCCGGTGCAGTGCGACGTCGCCCAGAACTCAGCCGTCTACGTCGAGCCAAATGTGTGGGTTCATCACCGTATCTGAATGCGCGAAGAAGCCTCCCGCCGAGGTGGTGGGAGGCTTCTTGCTGCCGGACTTCTACTACCTGACCCGGCTTTGCCGGGCCTTGCCGGGCTCGGTTTCGCCGGTGTGGCGGGCTCGGCATTGCCGGTTGCCGTGCTCCGCTTTGCCGGCCTCGCCGGGCTCGGCCTTGCCTGTCATTGCCGGGCCTTGCCGGGCTCGGGTTCGCCGGGCCTTACCGGGCGCAGCAACTGGTGGGCCTGGCCGGGCTCGGCTGCGCCGGGCTCACCGGATGAAGATCGGTAAGACCGGTTCACCGAGCAGGTAGAAGAAGAGCATCGCCGTTGCGGCAACAACGATGATCAGGCAGAGACGCAGAGTTTCCTGCCATCCGAAGATGGCGGTCCACACCACGTCGAGTGGTTCTGCTGGCACCCTAATCCCTCCCTCCGGGCAGAGTTGGATCTATTTCTCGGACGGCCGGCCAATCGACCGGCTGTCCATTTCGAGGATGCAAGAGGAATGTGCCGGTTGTATAGCGTCGCTCGCACTTCTGCAAAAAATGGCGAGTCATGCACGTGCATTTCGCTCGGACGGTACCTCTTTCTGGAATGTTTCCGCAGGTCGCGGTCGCATTACAGGAGCGATCAGAATTGTGCGCATTGCTCAATGAAAATCGCGGCGGTCGGTATGCACTGTCGCGAACTGCCGTTGGCGCCGGGGCGGCGGCGCGCCGCGACGCTCCGAACGCGGAGCCCGGATGGCTGCTGGCCGGTTCGCCGTGCCCTTGTTGCCGAGGGGCACCCTGTCCTGTGCGAACTGCCCAAGGCCATCAGTCGACCGGCATCCTGCCGGTCGACTGCCCGACGCGAGCGGCGAGCCGTTGTCGATCTGCGCGCGGCAACCAGCCATGTTGCAGAGTGATTCCAGCAAACTGTTATCGGCAAAGAGCAAACGCGGGGAAGAGGTCTTCTTGATCATTGATTTCTTGATCGCTGGGACCGCAAACAGAGTTCTCCGATAGTGCGTCATTCAAGACCACTCGGCAGAGTGAGAATTCCTTGCTCAATATGCAGCGCGCTGGTACGTTCGCAAGCCGCGGCTCTTGTGCGTGGGCTACCCTGTGCTGGGTTCGCGATTTTTTCCATGCGCGCCAGGCGCATTCAGCTTCACACACGGATCAGGGGATTAGCAATGGGGCCTCTTACTGCCCGTTGGCGCAAGAGCACACGGAGTGCTCAGGGTAATTGCGTCGAAGTTTCATACTCCAACGAAATGATCTTGGTTCGGGACACCAAAGCGCAGGGCGAGGGACCGACGCTCTCGTTCACTCGTGGCGAGTGGTCGGCGTTCGTCGCCGGCGTGCGCCAGGGAGAGTTCGAGCTGCCGCAGCGGTGACGTGCTGTCGGCCGGCCGTGCGAGCGGCCGGCCGGCCGATCAGATGTCGGCGATCGCCCTCTCCACCATCGCGATCGCGTCCTCGTTCTTCAGGGCGATCTGTTCGATGTTCCAGAAGGACTCCAGGTAGGCGGCCGTGGCCGGCATGTCATCCTTGATCAGCAGCTCACCCCGGAAGTCCTCGAGGTAGAGGACATCCTCGTTCTCGCCCGGCGACGGCAGCTCGAACAGCACATAAGCCCCGCGCATCATCTGATACAGCCCCGCCCCGAACGGGACGATCCAGATAGTCGCGTCGGGCTGTGTCAAGGCGTGCCGGATCCGCTCCAGTTGGCGACGCATCACGTCGGGGGTGCCCACCTGCCGGCGCAGGACGCTCTCGTCCATGGCAAGAAAGATCTTGGGCGCGTCCTCCCGCTGGCTGAGCCTTTCCTGCCGGTCCATTCGCAGGTCAACCAGGCTGTCGATCTGATCCAGCAGTTTCGGGTTCGGGTTGGAGATGGAGGGGGCCATCTGCGCCAGAGTGGCCCGCGCGTACTCCTCGGTCTGGAGCAAGCCGGGCACCACGACCGGCTCGAAGTTGCGGATGATCGAGGCGGCCGACTCGTAGCTGAGGAACCGTGACAGCTCCTGAGTGATGACGTCCTTGTAGGGAGCCCACCAGGCCGGCTCCTTCGCGGCCCGGGCCATGCCGATCAACTCGTCGATGCGGACCTGGTCGTCGATCTTGTAGAGCTGCAGAAGCACCTTCAGGTCGTTGATCGAGATGCCGACCGCGCCGGTCTCGATCCGGATCAGCTTGGACAGCGACCAATCCATCGCCGGCGCGACTTCTCGCTGCGAGAGTCCCGCAGCCTCACGTGCCTTGCGCAACTCGACACGCAGTCGTCTGCGCTGCACCATCGGGTCTCGGCTCGTAATCATCGCCGCAGCACCTCTAGTCGAAACGTCGTTCCGCCGGTCGCATCTGGTCGCGGTCCCGGCAAACGGTACGTCGAGTCCACAAAGAGCAGCATAGGTCACACGCGACGACGGGTCGAAAACGCGTAGAATCCGCCGCTCGGCGGACCGTTGCCTGGCCCGATCGGCCAAATCACCGCGACGAGGGCCACTTCGTCCGGGTCCGCCGGCGCCCAGCCGTCCGTTCGAGTCGAATGCCCATCGCTGACGCGGGTCGCGTAACGCTCCTGCAGGTCGGCATCGCTCACACGGTTCGCGCGGGTCGGGCATTGTTCGTGCGGGTCGCGTATCGCTCGTGCGGGTCGCGTATCGCTCGCGCGGGTCGGGCATCGCTCACACGGGTCACGTACCGCTCATGTGGGTCGACACCCACAACGGGCGGGTGGTGTTCCTACTCGCGGTTCAGCCGACTGCACATGTCGCACCGCGTACCGCGGTAGGCGGGCCGCCTACCGCCCACTTCCCATGCCGGGCCGCCCACCGCCCATGCCGGGCCGATTACCGCGTGGCGCCCGAAAGGCCCCGCCGGCGGAGAAGTCGTTGGTGTCGCTGGGGCCGACGGCGGACGGGCTGATTTGGTCAGCGGGCGGCGATGCGGACCAGGTCGCCCGGGCGGACTGAGAGGACGACGACCGCGCGGCCGTTGTTGACGGCGATGGCGACTCGGTCGGCTGAGTCGGCGAAGACCAGCAGCTCGCCCGCGTTGACGTCGGCGAACGTGGTGCCGCGCCTGGCTCGGACGCTGCCGTTGACCAGGAGTTCGGGGCCGAGGCCGGAGAGCATCGCGCCTTCCGCTGCCAGCTGGACGTTGCCGAAGCGGTCCACGGTGAGAACTTCGGCCTCGATCCAGCCGTCGCCGACGGTCACGGCCGGGTCGGGAAGGCGTACCAAAGTGGCCGGATCGATCGCGGGCCCGGCGTCGGCGGCCGCCGACCCGGCGGCCAGCCGGGCCGCGGCCGGGGCGAAGACGTCCCGTCCGTGGAAGGTGCGCGACACGTCGCCGAGCGTCCAGTCCTTGTTGCCCAGCTCATGAGCGGTTTCGACGCCGCCCAGCGCCTCCGCCGCCCAGATCAGCAGCCCGTTGTCCGGCCCCACCAGCAGGCCGCCGGGGGTGCTGAGCACCACGCCGCGCCGGGCCGTCCCCACTCCCGGGTCCACCACCGCGAGATGCACCGACGGCGGCAGGTAGGGCGCGGTCTGAGCCAGCACCGCGGCACCCCGGGCCACATCGGCCGGCGGCACGTGGTGAGTGATGTCGATCACTCGAACCTCGGGCGCGACGCGCGCGATCGAGCCATGGCAGGCCGCGACGAAACCGTCGAACGTGCCGTAATCGGTGGTGAAACTGATCCATCCATAACCGGCCATGGTGGCAAACGTTACTGCCTGTTGTTGACCGATGTGGGACGGGCGCGCCGCGCCGGCATGGCAGGGTTGATCCATGCGTCTCGTGATCTTCACCGAACCCCAGCAGGGCGCCAGCCACGACGACCTGCTGCGGGTCGCCAAGGCCGCCGAGGACGGCGGATACGACGGATTCTTCCGTTCCGACCACTACCTCAAAATGGGCGACGGGTCCGGGCTGCCCGGCCCGACCGACGCCTGGATCACGCTGGCCGCGCTGGCCGTTCAGACGTCCCGGATCCGGCTCGGCACGCTGGTCAGCTCGGCGACCTTCCGGCTGCCGGGCCCGCTGGCCATCGCGGTGGCCCAGGTCGACGCGATGAGTGGCGGCCGCATCGAGTTCGGCCTGGGTGGCGGCTGGTTCGAGGCGGAACACACCGCCTACGGCATCCCGTTCCCCGCGCTCGGCGAGCGCTTCGACCGGCTCGAGGAACAGCTCGAGATCATCACCGGTCTGTGGGCCACGCCGGAAGGCTCCACATACGGCTTCGACGGCAAGTACTACCAGGTCAGCGACTCGCCGGCCCTGCCGAAGCCGGTTCAGTCGCCGGTACCGGTCATCGTCGGCGGCCACGGCAAGAAGCGCACGCCGGCCTTGGCCGCCCGCTACGCCGCCGAGTTCAACGTCCCGTTCTCCAAGATCGAGGACATCCCCGCCCAGTACGACCGGGTCCGCGCCGCCAGTTCGGCCATCGGCCGCGCCGAGCCGCCGGCCTTCTCCGCCGCGGCGGTCCTCTGCGTGGGCCGGGACGATGCCGAGGTCCGGCGCCGGGCCGCGGCCATCGGTCGCGAGGTCGAGGAGATGCGAGCCAACGGAGGCATCGTCGGCACACCGGCCGAGGCCGTCGACACCATCGGCCGCTATGCGGAAGCCGGCGCGTCCCGCCTCTTCCTCCAGGTGCTCGACCTGAGCGACCTCGACCACGTCGACCTGGTCGCCTCCGAGGTGGCCGCGCAGCTCTGATCGCCTCCCCGCTGTAGCTCCCAAGCCGTCACGATGGTGGTCGCCTCCCGAGGGTGGCCACCATCGGCCGTTTCCCTCGCCCCCATCGTCTTCGTCCAGGCGGCCGTCGTCGGTCGCCGCGTCGGTGACCGAAGGCGGCCGGGATCAGTGCCTTGGCCGCCCGCATCGGTGACCGAAGGCGGCCGGGATCAGTGCCTTGGCCGCCCGCATCGGTGACCGAAGGCGGCCGCGATTAGTGCCTTGGCCGCCCGCATCGGCTGACCCCGGACGGCTCTTTGGCCATGCCACACGTGGGCCGTAGCCTTCACCCCCACCGTCTTTCCATCCGTGACGCTGATCAGGTGTGTTCAGGCACGCAGGCGGAGGCCGCGGGGGGTGGTGCGGAAACCGGCGGCGGTCAGCGCATCCCGCAGTGGTGACGCGTGGACCGATTCGCCGTCGGCGCGTTCCACCGACATCGCGCCGAGGGCTCCCGAGCGCACTGCTCCGGCCAGGCCGTGTGCGGCTTTCGTCAGCGCCTCGGAATCGTCGGTGAACGACAGCAGCGTCCGGCCGCCGCGCTCGACATAGAGCACCACCTCGCCGCCGACCAGGACCACCAGGGCTCCGGCCTTGCGTCCCGCTCGGTGGCCGGCCTTCGCTGTCGGCTCGCCGTCGCCGCTGTCCACGACCCGTTCCGGCCACGGCAGCGCCGCGCCATACGGGTTCGCCGGATCGGTGGCCGCCAGCACCACGGAACTGCCGGCCCGTTTCGCCAACTCGGCCGGTTCGGCGAGCGCACGCAGACGATCCACCGCGCCCGGCACGGCGAACTGCGCCGCCCCCAGCCCTTCGACGAAATAGCCCCGGCGGGCCGCGCCACGCTCCTCGAGCGCCGCCAGCACCGGATAGACCGCTGCGAATCCGCCGGTCACCCCCTCGGCCATGGCCGCACCCCTGGTGACCACACCATGCCGTTCCAGCAGCAGGTCGGCGACGGCGGCCGCGCGCCGGGTGGGATCGAGATCCCGCTCCGGCAGCCGGGACCAGCGCCCCGCCATGTTCAGCGGACCGGTGCGGGACGGCATATTGGGCCGGCCCGGTCGCCGATAGCGGGCGCGCGCCGGCGCCGCCTTCGCCCGGTGCGCGCCGCTCCCGCCGAGCAATGCCCGCAGCGGCGCGAACGTGTCGTTGGTCAGGTGCCCGGCCCAGACCAGATCCCACACCGCCGCGGCGAGCTCCGTGTCGTCGGTCGAACCGACCCGGTCGGAGAGCGACCGGAAGAACAGCGCCTGCCCGTCGCCGAGCGAATCCAGAATCGTCTGATGGAGCGGCGTCGCCGCGAACTCCTCATCCGGCGGCGGCAGCAGAAGCGGCGCGCTGTCCGCATAAGCCAGCGTCACCCAGCCGTCCCCACCGGTGATCGACCCGGAGCCGGCCCACAGCACCTCACCACTGCCGCACAACTCGTCGAGCAGAGGCGCGGCGTAATCGGCGACTCGTGCGGGCAGAACCAGCCGCTCCCACGCGGAGGCCGGGACCGCCACGCCCTGCACCTGCTCGATCGCCGCGGCGACCGCGTCCACTCCGCGCGCGTTGCCGCCCACCTGCTGCCACCGGGGCAGGAACGCGGCGAGAACCGCGGGCGGCACCGGCTCGATCTCCCGCCGCAGCGCGGCCAGAGACCGGCGCCGCAGCATGCGCAGCACCTCGGCGTCGCACCACTCGGTGCCCGCGCCGCCGGGGGAGAACTCGCCGGAGGTGACCCGCCCGGTTGCGCTCAGCCGTTTCAGCGCCTGCTCGACGACGAACACGCCGAGCCCGAAACGGGCCGCGCAGGTGGCTGCCGCGAACGGTCCGTGCGTTCGCGCATATCTCGCCACCAGATCGCCCAGCGGATCGGGGACCGGCTCCAGGTAGGCCTCCGGGATGCCGACCGGCAGCGCCACGCCGAGGGCGTCCCGGTAACGCCCGGTGTCCTCGACGCCGATCCACCGCTCCTCTCCGGCGACGCGGATCGCGACCGCACGCCGGGCGGCCTGCAGGCTCAGCACCCACTCCTCGGGAACACCGCGCTCGGCCAGCTCGGCGGCGGAGAGATCACCGAGAAGCCGGAGCAACTCGGCCGCGTCCTCCGCGTCCCTGGGGGCGCGCTGTGCCGTGCGCCATTGCAGCTGCGCCTCGGTCTCGGCGACGACCTGTGGATCGAGCAGCTCGCGCAGGTCGACGCGGCCCAGCAGCTCACCGAGCAGGGTGGAGTCGAGCGCCAGGGCGGCGGCCCTGCGCTCGGCGAGCGGAGCGTCTCCCTCGTACAGAAAAGCGCCCACGTAGCCGAAGAGCAGCGACCGGGCGAACGGCGACGGGCGCCCGGTCTCCGTCTCGACCAGCCGGACCTTGCGCCCGGAGATCTCCCGCATCAGGCCGGCCAGGCCGGGCACGTCGAAGACGTCCTGCAGGCACTCGCGGGCGGCCTCCAGAGTCACCGGGAAGTCGGCGAACTCCCGTGCCACGTCGAGCAGTTGCGCTGACCGTTGCCGCTGCTGCCAGAGCGGTTGACGACGCCGGGGATCGCGCCGGGGCAGCAGCAGCGATCGGGCGGCACACTCGCGGAACCGGGCGGCGAACAACGCCGAGGTGCCGACCGACTCCTCCACCAACTGGGCGATCTCCTCCGGGTCGAAGGTGACCAGATCCGCGCCGGGCGGCTCGTCAGCGGTGTCCGGGAGCCGGATCACGATGCCGTCGTCGGAGGGCATGACCTGGCCGTCCACCCCGTACCTCTCGGCGAGACGGCGACCGATCGCCAGCGCCCAGGGCGCGTTCACCCGAGCGCCGAGCACGCAGTGCACGGTCATCCGCCAGTCGCCGAGTTCGTCACGGAACCGCTCCACGACGATGGTGCGGTCGTCCGGCAGGTGGCGGGTCGCCTCGCGCTGCTCGCGCAGGTAGGCCACCAGATTGTCGGCGGCCCACTCGTCGAGCCCGGACTCGCGCAACGTCGCGGTGGCACGCTCGTCGCCGGCCCGGGTCAGCGCGCGCAGCCGGGCGCCGATGGCCCTGCCGAGCTCGATCGGGCGACCGGGGGAGTCACCTTTCCAGAACGGCATCCGGGCCGGTGCGCCCGGAGCGGGCGAGACCAGCACCCGGTCCGGAGTGATGTCCTCGATCCGCCAGGAGGTGGAGCCCAGGAGGAACACGTCGCCGACGCGAGACTCGTAAACCATTTCCTCGTCGAGCTCGCCCACCCGTGAAGCGCGCTCCGAGCCGGCCAGGAAGACACCGAAGGTGCCACGGTCCGGAATGGTGCCACCACTGGTCACGGCCAGGCGCTGGGCGCCGGGACGGCCGGTGAGCACGTCGGTGCCCCGGTCCCAGACCAGGCGCGGCCGCAGCTCGGCGAAGGCCGTCGACGGGTAGCGGCCGGAGAGCATGTCCAGCACCGCGTGCAGCGCGGAGTCGGGCAACTCGGCGAAGGGAGCGGCACGGCGGACCAGTGTGGCCAGCTCGTCGACCTGCCAGGCGTCGAGTGCCACCATCGCGACGATCTGCTGAGCCAGCACGTCGAGCGGGTTGCGGGGATAGCGCAACTCCTCGATTGCGCCCTCGCCCATCCGCTCCGCGACGACCGCGCAGGAGAGCAGGTCGCCGCGGTGTTTCGGGAAGACAACGCCACGCGACACCGCGCCGACCTGGTGACCGGCCCGGCCGATGCGCTGCAGGCCGGCGGCCACCGACGGCGGCGCTTCGATCTGCACGACCAGGTCGACCGCGCCCATGTCGATGCCCAGCTCCAGGCTCGAGGTGGCGACCACGGCGGGGAGCCGGCCGGACTTGAGCGCCTCCTCGATCTGTTTGCGCTCCTCACGCGAGACGCTGCCGTGGTGAGCGCGGGCGACCACCGGCGGGGCGCCTCTGGTGCCGCCCGCCTGCGCCATGATCTCGGCGGGCATCCGGGCGAAGGCCGGCGACGGCTGCCCAGCGCCCGGCCGGTCGCTGGCCGCCTGACCGTCGGCCTCCTGGCCCGCGGTCGCCTGATCAGCTCGCTCGTCGGCGAGCTCGTTGAGACGGGCGCAGAGGCGCTCGGAACCCCGCCGTGAGTTCGTGAAGACGATCGTCGACCGGTGAGCCTCGATGAGGTCGAGAACCCGCTCCTCGACCGCCGGCCAGATCGATGGCGTGTGCCGGCCCTGCCCGGGGTCATCACCGCCCGGCTCGGGCCCCTCGTCGAGGCGGGTCATGTCCTCCACCGGGACCTCGACCGCCACCTCGATCGTCTTGGCGCTGCGCGGCTGCACGATCTCGACGTCCTGCGCGCCACCGAGGAACCGTGCGGTCTCGTCGATCGGCCGGACCGTCGCGGACAGGCCGATGCGCTGTGCCGGACGCTCCAACAATGCGTCCAGCCGCTCCAGCGAAAGGGCGAGATGAGCGCCGCGTTTCGTGGCCGCGACCGCGTGCACCTCGTCGATGATCACCGTCTGGACACCGCGCAACGAGTCACGGGCGGCAGAGGTGAGCAGCAGGAACAGCGACTCCGGCGTGGTGATCAGGATGTCCGGCGGTGTGCGGGCGAAACCACGCCGCTCCTCCGCCGGGGTGTCTCCGGTGCGCATGCCGACCGTGATGTCGGGCGGCGGCAGGCCCAGGCGCCCTGCCGCCTGCCGAATGCCGGTCAGCGGTGCCCGCAGGTTGCGCTCCACGTCGACGGCCAGTGCCTTCAGCGGGCTCACATAGAGCACCCGGCAGCGCTGTCTGACCTGCTCGGGAACCGGCTCACGAGCGAGCTGGTCGAGGGACCAGAGGAACGCTGCCAGCGTCTTGCCGGAACCCGTGGGGGCCACCACCAGCGCATTTCGCCTCGCCCCGATCGCCCGCCAGGCGCCGGCCTGGGCAGCGGTGGGCGCGGCGAAGGCGGCCGTGAACCACTCCCGGGTGGCCGGGCCGAACTTCTCGAGCACCTCTCGCATGCCGTCCATCCTCTCTCGGGGGTACGACAGAAAACGGCGGCTCCGTACCCCGTACCCCTGCTTGATGCCCTGGGTGAGGTCGCGCTGAGCGCGACCGTGCCGGCTGGCGCTGGGGTACGCCGGTTCGAAGCCCTTTCGCGTCCCATCGGGACGCACGCGGCGACCGGGTGATCGTCGTTCCGTGGGCGGTCTGTGGCTGATTATCCTGATACCCGACGTGATGGGTGGGTGCCGATGGCGGTCAGGCAGATGCTCGTCGCAGGCCGGTACCGCCTTTTGGAGCCGGTCGGCGCCGGTGGAATGGGACGGGTCTGGCTGGCCCGCGATGAAATGCTGCACCGTGACGTGGCGATCAAGGAGATCGTTCCGCCCGACTGGATGACCGACGCCGAGAAGGACCGGCTGCGGGACCGGACGTTGCGTGAGGCGCGCAGCGCTGCCCGGCTCAATCATCCGCACGTCGTCCGGATCTACGACGTCGTGCAACACGAGGGCCAGTCCTGGATCGTCATGGAGTACATCGCGTCGCGATCGCTCCACCAGGTCCTCCAGGAGGAAGGCCCCTACGACCCGGCGGGTGCCGCACGCATCGGGCTCGCCGTCCTGGACGCGCTGGATGCGGCGCACCGTGCTGGAGTGCTGCACCGCGACGTGAAACCGCACAACGTGCTGATCGGCGTCGATGGCCAGGTGGTGCTGACCGATTTCGGGCTCGCCACGTTCGTTGACGACGGCACGGTCACCGCGCCGGGCCTGATCGTCGGCTCGCCGCAGTATGTCTCCCCGGAGCGTGCCCGGGACGGGGCATCCACGGTGGAATCGGATCTGTGGTCTCTCGGCGCCACGGTTTACGCAGCTGTCGAGGGCCGCTCGCCGTATGCGCGGGAGACCGCCATGGCGACGCTCGCCGCACTCGCCACCGAACCCCCGGACCCTCCGGTACGCGCCGGCCCGCTCACCTCCGTCCTGGAGGGACTTCTGCGGTACGACCCCAGCACCCGGCTCACCGCGAGAGAGGTCGAGAACCGGTTGCGTCTCATCGTGGCGATCGACCACCGGGAGGTTCCGCTCGTGCCGGGCCAGCGCGGCGTTCGGCAGCACCGTCCCGTCGAGACGCACCAGCCCGCGGACAGTGCCACCACGGACGATCTCGGCGGCGAGCCGCCATCGGTCGCTCCATCCGAGCAGACGACAGTTGCTCCGGCGCCCGAGACTCCGGCCGGGCCGGTGCTCCCGCTGACCTCGCCGGAAGGCGACCTCCCGCACCATTCGCCGCCGGAGGAGCCGGATTCTCGTCCGGACGATGCCGGCGAGGCGAGCACGACCCCACTCCATCAGGGAAGTCAAGCGCTGGTGCGCGTGATACCGCAGCCGAGCGCCGTTCTGGCCGGTCAGATCGTGGAACGCGCGGCGCACCCGGGGCGACGCCGGTCGTTGCGCAGCCTCGCCACCGCCCGGTACGCCGTGGTCGCCGGCGTGGCAATGCTCCTGATCGGCGGTAGCGTCTCGGCGGGTTACCTGGCACAGAACAGCCGGCCCCGCGCGCATGTGGTGCTTCCGCCCGCGCCCAGCGCGCCGGTGTCCGAACCGGTACGGACCGAACCGTCCCCATCCGGCCGCTCGCCCTCCGCCGCCTCGCCGTCCAGAGCCGCCAGTGCGTCTCCGTCCGCGCCCCTGCCGACCACCGGAGTCGCCGACCGTGGCGGGTTCGCGCCCGTCGCCTGTGACTCGCCGCCTCAACCCGGCGCCCGGGTCACCCCGAAGAAGGGCGCGGCGCGGGGTGTCAACGGCTGGACGCTGCTTGCCGGCTGGTCCTACTTCACCAACGGCTCGGGTTTCCACCTCGCCGTTCCGGACGGCTGGACCTACCGGCGGACCGGCGACACGTACTGCTTTCGCGATCCCCGAAGCTCCGTCGTGATGAGCCTCGACGCCGGACGTGACGCCGGCGCTGACCCGCTCCAGGCGTGCCATGCGGAAGACCTCCGTCTCAAGAGCCGTTCCACGGTGTCCGGGTACGCACTGATCTCCATCACGTCGGTGCCGTTGCTGTACAAGGCGGCCGACTGGGAGTTCCGCTATCGAGGGACGGACGGCGGTCCCAGACGTGCGAGCGTCCGCTGGTTCGCGGTCAACGGCAGGGCGTACGTCATCGGCTGGTCCACGCCCGAAGGGGTCTGGCCGGACCACCTGAGCAAGATGCAGATGGTCCGGAGCACCTTCTACGCGGATCGGGCCGGCCGGACCTCGACCGCGGAGGCGGACCGAGGTTGAAGCCGGCGGCCGGAACGGGCCGGTGGGCTGTCAGCCGGCGCTCGCCGTGGCGAGCTTGACGCCGAAACCGACGAAGAGAGCCCCCACGCCCGTGGTGGCGCCCGCCGCCAACCGGCGGCGTTCCCGGAACTGCCCGGCGAGGAAGCGCCCACCGAAGATCAGCGCCGACAGGTAGAGCACGCTGAAGAACTGCACCACCGTGCCGAGAACCAGGAACGACAGCGCCGGATGTGGGTAGCCCGGCTCGACGAACTGGATGAAGAAGGACACGAAGAACAGAATCGCCTTGGGATTGAGCAGGCTGATCACCGCGGCCCGGCGGAACGGGTGCCGCATCCCGGGCAGCTCGCCCATGTCCGGCGGTGCCGCCTCCGAACGGTGCCGCCATCGCTTCCACGCGCTGCGGATGATGTTGACACCGACCCAGGACAGATAGACGGCACCCGCGTATTTCAAGACCAGGAAGAGCGGGGGATAGGTGCCCAGCAACGAGGACACCCCGGTGGCCGAGAGGATCATGAGCACCGCGTCGCCGATGAAGACGCCGCACGCGGCCTGGTAGCCGGCTCGCACACCGCGCCGGGCGCCGACCGACAGCACGAAGATGGAATTCGGCCCCGGCAGCAGGATGATGGCGACCACACCGAGGACGTAGGTCCAGAAGTCGGTGATACCTAACACAAGCCCCTCCCCTCGGGCCGATGACGGATCCGCCTCATCCGGCAACCAATCTGTCCCGCAGCCGCCGTGCGGCCGCCGGCCACTCATCCGCCGTCATGGCGAACAGTACGGTGTCGCGCCAGGTGCCGTCGGGCCGCGGCCGCTGCCGGCGGATCAGCCCGTCGCGGGTGGCGCCCAGCCGGGCGATCGCCTGCTGGGACCGCTCGTTGCGAATGTCCGTGTACCAGAAGACCCGCTCGGCGCCGAGCACGTCGAAGGCACGCTCCAGCAGCATCAGTTTCGCCTCGGTGTTGACGCCCGTGCGCCACCACTTGCGGCCGACGAGGGTGTGCCCGATGCCGAGAGAGCGGTAGCCCGGGTCGATGTCGTGGTAGGTCGTCATGCCGATGACCGCCCCGCTGGCGGGGTCGATCTGAGCCCAGCCGGCCCGGCCTCCCAGCCACTGGCCGCGCAGCACGCCGGCGATGTCCTCGGCCATCTCTTCCGGGTTGCGTGGCCGTGGCGTGGGGATGTGCCGCCAGACCTCCTCGTCGTCCAGCGCCTCGAACAGGCCCTCCGCATGTGCCGGGACCAGCGGTTCGAGCCGCACGTGCCTGCCTTCCAGCACGACCGGCGTCTGCCACTCGGAAGGGTGGCCGGGAAGGTAGGCCGGGAGCGGCGCGGCAGTGCCCGGCTCGGGCAGCGGAGGCCCGGCCACCGTCCGCAACGGCAGGACGCCGGCCCAGTGCGGAAGGTCCAGGTCGGCCGGATCGTCCATGACGCCGCCGCTGCGCGCCCGCACCGACACCTCCGCGAGGGGCAGCGCCAGAACGGTCGTCTGGGCCAGCTCCTGACGGGTCGGCGGCCTGCTGTCGGCCGCCCGGCCGGAGCCGACCTTGTCGACCAGGGCGGTGAGCACGGTGCGCTTCTCGTCCTCACTGGTGACCGGCCGGGCGACACCCAGCGCCACCACCGAGCGGTAGTTGGCGCTGTGGTGGAACTGCGACCGCCCGAACACCAGACCGTCGAGCAGCGTGACGGTCACACAGACCGGCACGCCGTTGCCGCGAGCCGCCAACCCCAGCCGGCCGCCGGTCGAGCCGTGCAGGTAGAGCGTGTCGCCCACCCGGACATGAAGATTGGGCAGGACGCGAGGCTCGCCATCGACGACGAAGCCGACCGCGCAGTCATACGCCTCGTCCAGAATCGCGTGCGCCGTCTCCCGCTCGTAGTGCATCCGGTTGCGATTGCGCGTGGCAGTGGTGCGCTGGGTGGGGGTGTAGAGGTCGGTCATGGTGGCCTCCGCGAGGGCGATCTTCTTGCGTACGGCGCTGTACTAGTACAGAATCGAATCTGTGCCAGGACAGTATCAGGTCACGGGTGAGACCGCCGCCGAGATTTCGGCCAGCATCGAGTCGGGCATCGTCCACGGCGACTGGGTGTCCGGAGCCGCTCTTCCCTCGGTGCGAGCGCTGGCCGAAAGCCTGCATGTCAGCCCCGCGACGGTGGCCAAGGCGTATCAGGAGCTCCGGCAGCGCGGCGTGATCGAGACCGAGGGGCGGCGAGGGACCCGGGTGCGTGCCCGGCCCGCCTTGGCGGTGCCCCGGTCAGGGGCGCGGTTGCCGGCGCCGGCCGGTCTGCGCGATCTCTCCACGGGCGAGCCCGACATCCGGTTGCTGCCGCCGCTCGGTCCGTTGCTGGCAGTGGTGGCCGCCGAGACCGGCCCGCCGCAGGCTTACGCGACGGCGGTGACCATGCCGGAGTTGATCGAGGCGGCTCGCCCACGCCTGCTGGCCCAGGGCATTCCGGTGGAGGAAGCGACATTCGCCGTGACCGCGGGCGCCCTCGACTCGATCGAGCGGGTGCTGATCGCCCACCTGCGGCCCGGGGACGCGGTCGCCGTCGAAGACCCCGGCTGGGCGGGGCTGATCGACCTGATCGCCGCCCTGGGTATGCGAGTGCTGCCGTTCGCCGTGGATGCGGAGGGTCCGGACCCGGGTCAGCTCGCGGCCGCGTTGCAAGCCGGCGCGCGGGCCGTCGTCATCACCGTGCGGGCGCAGAATCCGACCGGCGCCGCGGTCAGCGCGGAGCGAGCCGCACGGCTTCGGGAGCTGCTTGCCGGCCACCCCGAGGTCGTGGTCATCGAGGATGATCACGCCGCCGAGCTGGCCGAGCAGGCGCCGCACTGCGTGGGCCCGGTCACCCGCTCGTGGGCATTCGTCCGATCCGCCTCGAAACCGTTCGGGCCGGATCTGCGTATCGCGGTGCTGGCCGGCGACGAGACCACCGTCGCCCGGGTGGTCGGCCGGATGCGCATCGGGATGGGCTGGGTGTCGACCACGCTGCAGCGGCTGCTCCTGCGGCTCTGGCAGGATCCCGGCGTCACCGCGCAGGTCGCCACCGCCGCTGAATCCTATGCGCGACGTCGCCGAGCTCTGCGCGACGAGCTACGAGCCTTCGGCATCCCAGCCACCGGAGACAGCGGCATCAACGTCTGGATCCCGGTGCCTGACGAGACCCTGGCGGTCGCGGCGATGCGTGACGCCGGATATGCCGTCGCGCCCGGCTCGATCTTCCGGGTTCGCTCCGAGTCTGCGATCCGCATCACCATCAGCGCGCTGGACGAGGCGGAGATCCCCGAGCTGGCGAGAGCGGTCGCCGCGGCCGTCCGGCCCTCGGCTGTCGCCGGCCCGATGCGATGACGGACTTGGCAGTCCACCGTGCGGGTTAGGCCGGGCGGCATGGAGATGGCCACTGCGGGTAGAACGGAGGGATGCCGAGGACCGAGGCGCCAATCGGAGCGCAGCAGTGGGTGCCGTCGCAGTCGCGAAGCATCGACGATCTGAAGTCGGCTGCCGCAGACTGCCAAGGCTGTGAGCTGTATCAGGACGCGACGCAGACCGTGTTCGGTCGCGGCGCGCCCCACGCAAAGATCGTCTTTGTAGGGGAGCAGCCTGGCGATGTTGAGGACCAGCGCGGTCTGCCATTCGTCGGCCCAGCCGGCCGGCTTCTGCGGGAGGCTGTCGACGACGCCGGCATCGACCCCGGCGATCTCTACATCACCAACGCGGTCAAGCACTTCCGTTTCGAGCTGCGGGGCCGGCGGCGGATCCACCAGAACCCGGGGCCCGCCCACATCACGGCCTGCCGGCCCTGGCTGGTGGCGGAGTTCGCCCAGCTGAAGCCGCAGGTGGTGGTCATCCTCGGTGCGACCGCGGGCCGGGCGCTGCTCGGGCCGTCGTTCCGGGTCACCAAGTCGCGGGGGCGGCTGATGCCCTGGCCGGGTTCCGCCGAGCACCCGGAGGACTTCCCCGTGGCCGAGATCCAGGCGCTCGCCACGATCCATCCGTCGGCGGTGTTGCGGGCGGATGATCGTGAGACGGCGTACCGCGGGCTGGTCGACGATCTGCGGGTGGCAGCCGGGGCGCTCGCCTGAGAGGTCGCCGGGGCCGCCGTGGGTAGGCTCGTAGCGTGCGGCTGACTGATTTCTGGGAGCGTCTCGAAACGACGTTCGGATCCGCCTATGCCCGCAGCATTGCGGCGGATCACACTTTCACGGATCTCGGTGGGCGGACCATCGACGAATCCATCGCTCAGGGTGTCGAGACGGCTACTATCTGGCGCGCTGTGGTGGCGGCGTACCCCGATCGGGTGCCTGCTCGCCTGCGTTGAGCCGCTTTTCGTACGCTTGTTCTGGCGTGTCGCTCGATCGTCGTACAGGTGTTCGGCTATTGTCCACAGCGGCTTGGCCATCCACAGCCCACGGTGGGGCGGAAGATTTTTGTCATACCCACCGCATACCGTGTCGGCCGTGGTGAACAAGAGCTCTTCGACGAAGACCGCGAAGTCGAATACAGGGGTGGCGGCAATGGTGGCAGGACCGGATCGGGAAAAGGCGCTCGAACTCGCGCTGGCACAGATCGACAAGCAGTTCGGCAAGGGCTCGGTGATGCGGCTCGGGGAGCGTCCGGTCGTGCAGACCGCCGTCATCCCGACCAGCTCCATCGCCCTCGACGTGGCGCTCGGCGTCGGCGGCCTGCCGCGTGGCCGCGTCATCGAGGTCTACGGGCCGGAGTCGAGCGGTAAGACCACGGTTGCGCTGCACGCCGTGGCCAACGCGCAGAAGGCCGGCGGTATCGCCGCCTTCATCGACGCGGAGCACGCGCTCGACCCGGAGTATGCACGGGCGCTCGGCGTCGACACCGACGCGCTGCTCGTCTCCCAGCCGGACACCGGTGAGCAGGCGCTCGAGATCGCGGACATGCTGATCCGCTCCGGTGCGCTCGACATCATCGTCATCGACTCGGTGGCCGCTCTCGTGCCGCGCGCCGAGATCGAGGGTGAGATGGGCGACAGCCACGTCGGTCTCCAGGCCCGGCTGATGAGCCAGGCGCTGCGGAAGATCACCGGCATCCTGAACAACTCCGGGACCACGGCGATCTTCATCAACCAGCTGCGCGAGAAGATCGGCGTCATGTTCGGCTCGCCGGAGACGACGACCGGTGGTCGCGCTCTGAAGTTCTACGCGTCCGTCCGTCTCGACGTCCGCCGGATCGAGAGCCTGAAGGACGGCACCGACGTCGTCGGTAACCGGACCCGGGTCAAGGTCGTCAAGAACAAGGTGGCCGCGCCGTTCAAGCAGGCCGAGTTCGACATCATGTATGGCAAGGGCATCTCGCGGGAGGGCTCGCTCATCGACGTCGGCGTCGAGCAGAGCATCATCCGCAAGTCCGGCGCTTGGTATACGTATGACGGCGACCAGCTCGGCCAGGGCAAGGAGAAGGCGCGGGAGTTCCTCAAGGAGAACCCCGACGTCGCCGCCGAGATCGAGAAGAAGATCCTGGAGAAGCTCGGCGTGGGGCAGACCACCGGTGACGCCGCGGGTGGCCCCGAGCTGCCGCCGGTCGACTTCTGATTCGGTAGGCCGCTGTGGCCGGACGACGTGGTGCACGGTCCGGGCGAGGATGGGATGCCATCCCGCCCCGGGCCGGTGCCGGAGAATCCGCGGACGCCGAGTCCGGTGGGTATCGCCGAGGTGGTGGGCGACGCTACGGGGCAGGACGGCGGCGTCCGTCAGCGGACGATGCGGGGCCGGATGCCGGCTTCGAGGATCCCGGCTCTGGTGATTCATCGGAAGCTGCCGAGCGGCGGCCGGCGAAGCCGCCGCAGAGTGAGGCCGAGCTGGCTCGGGAGATCTGCCTGCGCCAGCTGGCCGTCCGTCCGCGCACGCGTGCCGAACTGGCGAAGGTGCTGACTCGGAAGGAGATCTCCGAGGAAGTGATCGCTGAGGTCCTCGATCGCTATGACGAGGTCGGCATGATCGACGACGCGGCTTTCGCCCGTGCGTGGGTGTCGAGCCGGCACCACGGCCGAGGGTTGGCCCGGCGGGCACTCGCCAACGAGCTGCGCCAGCGCGGGGTGGATCCGGAGGTGGCCGTCGAGGCGCTGGAGTCCGTCGACGACGAGGCTGAGGCGGCGACCGCGCGCGCCCTGGTGGATCGCAAGCTGCGGACGGCCAACGGCGCCCCGGACGCGGTGTTCCGCCGGCTCGTCGCCATGCTGGCGCGCAAGGGCTACTCCGCCGGGGTCGCCATCCGCGCCGTGAAGGACGCGATGGCCGCCCGCGACGCGGAGGCGGCGGAGTTCGCCGACGCGATCGATGCCGACGCCCTGGCCGACCAGGCCGGAGACTCGCCGATCTGAAGCCTCACCGCGGCCGGAGACGGAGTAGTCGGCCGCGGTGGTAGCGCGGCCTGTCGGCTGCCGATCGAAGTCCGTTCGCCATGAGCATTCTGCTTCGGGGTCGTTCAGCGGCGGCATAGCCTCCGGGCGACCCGCTCGCCGGAGGCGCGGCCTCCGAGCAGACCGTCCGCGCGGGGCATGGCTTCCGAGGCGGGCCGCTCACGAGAGGGCAGCCTGTCGGCTCCCGAGTGCGCTTTTCGCTGTCGGTTCCCGAGCGGGTTGTCTGCTGCGCGCAGGGCGTGTCGGCTCCGGAGCGGGTTGTCTGCTGCGCGCAAGGCGTGTCGGTTCCCGGGCGGATCCTCTGCCGGGCGCATGACCTGCCGGCATCCGAGCGGGCCGTTGCGCTGGACACCTGGCTCGTCCGCTTTCCCGCGGTTCCGCTCGTCGACCACCCACCACCCCACCGCCGCGCGCGACCATCCCACCGCAGGCGAAACGGCGGCCTCCCCGGCCATTGGCGGCGCCGAGTAACCGCTCACCGATATAGTCCCGATGTGAGGATCTTTCCTCTTGTGGTCTTTCAGGGGAATCTTCCGCGGCGCCCACGTGGCCTCGCGGCGGACCCTCAGCGCCGTAACCCTCCGTGTTGCCGAGGCTTCCGAGGGCCGGACGGGCGATGATGAGATCTGAGATCGCGGTTCCGGTGAGTACTGAGGTCTAGGCGTCATCGGACGGTACGTCGGAAATATCCCGGCGAGATCGTGAGCTGGGCGTAAGCATGTCTGTGCCGTACGTCCTATCCGCTGCCGAATCATGAGTCCTTGACCGAAGCGGTGCTCGCGACCTAGCCTCGCGTTACACAAGGTTTGTTCGACCATCGTAAGCAACAGGCACAACATAGATCGCATTACATTACGGCATCACTTGGTCGGCCTCGGTCGTCCAGTTCGATGCCTCCGTCAGCCGCTGACCGCGCGGCAGGCGGCGCGACATACCGGCGGTCGACCCCACAACTCCACATACTCCGATCCGAGCAGCGAGCGGCCGACTCGCAAGCCGGAGGCACCCGCCACCGATCAGTGGGCGTGAATGCTCGTCGGGCGATGATCTCGCCCGACGCGTTCTTCATACCGCACCAGAGGGAGCGATGCTTCTCGGCTCGCGGCCGGCTGTGGCGTTGGCGAACGGTGATCCGCTCCGAGCGGCCCGCGACGATCCAGCGATGGCGACTCGCGAGGCGATCCAGCGGTGGTGACCCGCGAGGCGATCCAGCAATGGTGACCCGCGAGGCGATCCAGCAATGGTGACCCGCAAGGCCGTTCAGTGGCGGAGGTGAACCGCAAACGGTACGCATCCAGCGAACCAGCAGCGGTTGACCGACCGGCTCCGGCGAGGCGATCCGCGCAGGCCTCCGACCTGACCGGACGATCCGGCGACCCGCGAACGGCCGACAGGCCGCGCGTGGCCACCGGGCGACCGGAAGGGCAAGCCTAAAGGCCGGTTCTCGCAGGGCACTGGTTTCCGGACCGGCGGGACGACCCGGCAGGCAACACCAGCCAGCCGGCCGACCCACCGCAAGCACCGGTCACCCATAGAGCGGACGACGGGCGGCAGCACCGGTCATCCTCAAGATGGGCGACGGGCGCGTGCCATCCCCAACCGGCGGCAGGCGCAAGCCATGCCATCGGCACCGGACCCCGCCACCGTCAGCCACCACGCCACCCGGACTGCAGGCCCGGCCGGCCTCCTCAAGACTCCGCACCCCGCGGAGCAGAAGAGGCCCGACAACGAGCCGAGGAAGCCCAAGGCCAGGCAACGAAGGGCCAAGGGCGGCCGGCGAGGCCGCGCACCCAAGGCTGGCGGCAACGCTGAGGACACCCAACGCCGGCAGCCAAGGCCGAGGGCGCCCGAGGCTCAGCAGCGGCCTAAGGGTTCCAAGGCTCAGCAGCGGCCTAAGGGTTCCAAGGCCCAGCAGCCGAGGACGCCCGAAGCCCAGCAGCCGGGTTGAGGATTCCAAGGCCAGGCAGCCAAGGCGAAGGACCGCCCGAAGCCCACCACCAAGGCCAGGGAACCCAAAGCCCGACAGCCAACGGAAACCGGAGACTGGAACCTCGGGGAAGCCGAAGGCTGGAGCATGTAAGCCCGGGTCCGTTGCCGCCTGCGGTCATCTGCCTTTGGTCGGGCATCCCGCACAGAGGCCGTGCGCGTGCACACCGCGGCGGCGGCGAAGGGAGACGCGGCGAGATGACCCCCCAGGTCTGGGTGCTCATGGTTGCGACCATCGTGCTCGCCGTGTCCGTGATAGCCGGACTCTTCTTCGGCGCCAGAGCGCTGCGCAACCTGAACGCCGACCGCCTGGACGCCCAGGAGCGGCAGGATCAGGCTGTCGGTGACGCCCAAGCGAAGGTCGCCGACGCCAACGCCAAGGCCGCTTCGGTACGCGCCGAGGCCGCCGCAGCCAAAGCCGAGGCGAGTGCCGCCCGCGCCGAGGCCCGCCGGGTTCTGGAGGCCGCCCACGAGGAGGCCGACACGATCCTCGAACACGCCCACCGGCAGGCCGAGTCGGACGCCGAGCAGCTGCGCACCGCCGCCCGCCGTTCCGGGGAGCGGGAGATCGCGCTGCTCAACACCACGGTGAAGGAGCAGGCCGCCGAGGTGGAGCGCCGCGCCGCCCGGATCGACGAGCGGGAGCGGCTGCACGCCGAGGAGGTGGAGCGCCTCGTCGAGCGGGAGCGCCGGCTCGTCACGCTGGAGGCCGAGCTGGCGAAGCGGGAGTCCGCGCTGGCCGAGCGGGAGTCGAACCTCACCAGAACCGAGGAGGTGAAGCGCCGCGAGCTGGAGCGGATCGCCGGCCTCACCGCCGAGTCGGCGAAGAGCGAGCTGATCGAGGCGATCGAAGGGCAGGCGAAACGCGAGGCGGCGATCCTGGTCCGCGATATCGAGACCGAGGCGAAGAGCACCGCGGACACCCGGGCCCGGCACATCGTGGTCGACGCGATTCAGCGGATCGCCAGCGAGCAGACCGCGGAGAGCGTGGTCAGCGTCCTGCACCTGCCGAGCGACGAGATGAAGGGCCGGATCATCGGCCGGGAGGGCCGCAACATCCGGGCCTTCGAGTCCACCACCGGGGTGAACCTGATCATCGACGACACCCCGGAGGCGGTGCTGCTCTCCTGCTTCGACCCGGTTCGCCGGGAGGTGGGCCGCCTGACGCTGGAGAAGCTGGTCTTGGACGGCCGGATCCACCCGCACCGGATCGAGGAGGTCTTCGACAGCGCCAAGAACGAGGTGGAGATCCTCTGCGACCGGGCCGCCGAGGAGGCGCTGGTCGACGTCGGCATCACCAACCTTCATCCGGAGCTGATGAAGCTGCTGGGCCGGCTGCGCTACCGCACCAGCTACGGGCAGAACGTGCTGAAGCACCTGGTCGAGACCGCGCACATCGCCGGGATCATGGCCGCCGAGCTGGGTCTGGACGTGCCGACGATGAAGCGGGCCGCGTTCCTGCACGACATCGGCAAGGCGCTCACCCACGAGGTGGAGGGCAGCCACGCGTTGATCGGCGCGGATCTGGCCCGTAAGTACGGCGAGCACGAGGACGTGGTGCACGCTATCGAAGCGCATCACAACGAGGTGCCGCCGCAGACCATCGAGGCGGTGCTCACGCAGGCCGCGGACGCCTGCTCCGGCGGCCGCCCGGGTGCCCGGCGGGAGAGCCTGGAGGCGTACGTCAAGCGCCTGGAACGGATCGAGGAGATCGCCGGCGGCAAGACCGGCGTGGAGAAGGTCTTCGCCATGCAGGCGGGCCGGGAGATCCGGGTGATGGTGCGGCCGGACGACATCGACGACATCGGCGCCGCCGTGCTGGCCCGGGATGTGGCGAAGCAGATCGAGGAGGAGCTGACCTATCCGGGCCAGATCCGCGTCACGGTCGTACGTGAGTCCCGCGTCACGGAGCTGGCCCGGTAGTCCCGGTCAGAGGGTGGCGGTCGCTGCCTCGCCGGTGTCGGTCACCCCGGGTGCCGCGGTGGCGGCACGAGGTGCCCGTCCGCTGCGCCGGGTCCGTCGCTCCAGCCAGCCGGCCAGTGAGGTGAGCGCCGAGTTCACCACGATGAAGATCACGGCGACCACGATCGCGGCCTGCACCACGTTGCCGAAGTTCGCGGCGACGTTGTTGACGCCGTACTGGATGAGCTCGGGGTAGCTGATGATGTAGCCGAGCGCGGTGTCCTTGAGCAGGACCACGAGCTGGCTGACGATCACCGGCAGCATCGCCCGGGCCGCCTGCGGGACCAGGATCTCCTTCATCACCTGGCTCTTGCGCATGCCGATCGCATAACCGGCCTCGCTCTGCCCGGACGGCACCGACCGGATGCCGGCCCGGAACGCCTCGGCCAGCACCGACCCGTTGTAGAGGGTGAGGCCGATGACCAGCGCCCAGAAGATCGACATCGGCTGCTGGGTGATGAACGGGATGCCGAAGAAGGTGAAGAAGATCAGCAGCAGCAGCGGCACGGCGCGGAAGAACTCCACGACCGCCCCGGCCGGGTAGCTGATCCACCAGTGGTCGGAGAGCCGCCCGACGGCGAAGAGGATGCCGAAGATCAGCGAGAGCACCATGGCGACCGCCGCCGCGGCCAGCGTGTGCCCCAGGCCCGGCAGGATGTAGTCGGTCCAGGTGGAGCCCTCGAGGAACGGCTTCCAGAGGGCGGCCGCCCACTGGCCCTTCTCGTCGAACTTCACATAGATCCAGTACGCCAGCGCGAGCAGGCCGAGACCGAACACCACGGTGAGGACGGCGTTGCGCGTCTTGGCGCGGGGGCCCGGGTGGTCGTAGAGGACCACGTCGGTGTTGCCGCTCATCGCTTCACCGCCAGACGGTTGGCCAGCCAGCCGAAGGCGTAGCCGGTGGGGATCAGCACCGCCGCGAACGTGCCCGCGAAGATGAAGAAGATCAGGATGACCCGGTCACCGTTCGCGTTGATCAGTTCCTTCATGGCGTTCGAGGACTCCATGACGCCGATCGTGCCGACGATCGTGGCGTTCTTCGACAGGGCGATGAAGATGCTGCCCAGCGGCGCGATCACGGCGCGCCCGGCCTGCGGCAGCACGATGATCGTCAAGGTCTGGAAGAACGACATCCCGACGGCCCGGGCCGCTTCGGCCTGACCGGACGGCACCGTGTTGATGCCGGACCGGATCGCCTCGCACACGAAGGCGGCGGTGTAGACCGAGAGGCCGATGACGCCGAGCCAGAAGTTGTTCCACTCGATGCTGTCGCTGTAGGGCGCGAAGCCCAGCACCGCGAACAGGCCGAAGTAGCAGAAGAAAATGATCAGAGTGAGTGGCGTGTTCCGGAACACGTTCACCCAGGCCGCGCCGAAGCCGCGCAGCACCGGGACCGGCGAGACCCGCATGGCGGCCAAGAGCACGCCGAGCACCAGCGCGGCGACCGTGGAGGCCGCGGTGAGCTCGATGATCCAGACGAACCCGGCCCGATAGGCCGGATCGGAGAAGATGTCCATCGTCACCTTCGGCAACAGGTGAGCGGAGCCGGGGGAGTACCCCGGCCCCGCTCAGAGAACGACGATCAGGAGCAGTTGGTGAGCTTGGTGACGTCCAGCTCCGGCGCGGCGGTGCCGCTCTTGCCGAGGGTGTCGTCCCAGGCCTTCTTGTACGAGCCGTCCGTGGCCGCGGTCTTCAGGATCTCGTTGACCTTGTTGCAGCCCTCGGTGTCCGCCTTGGCCAGGCCGATGCCGTACGGCTCCTCGCTGAACGGCTTGCCGACCACCTTGAACTTGCCCGCGTACTGCTCCTGCGCGGCGTAGCCGGCGAGGATGATGTCGTCGGTGGTGACCGCGTCGACCTGACCGCCGGCCAGCGCCGTCACGCACTTGGAGTACGAGTCGAACTGCTGCAGCTGCGCGTCCTTGTAGTCGGTCTGGATGCGCTTGGCCGGGGTCGAGCCGCTCACCGAGCAGACCTTCTTACCGGCCAGCGACTCCGGCCCGGTGATCGTCGAGTTGACCGGCACCAGCAGGTCCTGGCCGGCGATGAAGTACGGCCCGCCGAAGTTGACCTTCTGCTTGCGCTCGTCGTTGATGGTGTACGTCGCCACCACCAGGTCGACCTGGTTCTGCTGGATGTACGGCTCGCGGTTGGCGGAGACCGTGGTCTTCCACTCGATACCGCTCTCCTCGACGCCGAGACCCTTGGCGATGATCTTGCCGATCTCAACGTCGAAGCCGGTGTACTCGCTGCCGGTCTGCAGGCCGAGGCCGGGCTGGTCGGCCTTGACGCCGATGACCAGCTTCTTGTCGTTCTGGGCCTTGCCGACGATGCCGGACGCGGTGTTGCCGCTGCCGGCGTCGTCCCCATCGCCGCCGCCGCATGCCGCCACGGCGAGCGCCATGGTCAGCGCGCCGAAGGTCGCTGCCAGTCGGGTGATGCGCATTTTTAACGCTCCTCGAAACAGGTTGTGATCAGTGCGTGAGGATTTTGGACAGGAAATCACGCGCTCGATCGCTCTTCGGGTTCGCGAAGAATTCGGCCGGCGCGGCCTGTTCGACCAGTTGACCGTCTGCCATGAACACGACACGGTTGGCCGCATGCCGGGCAAAGCCCATCTCATGGGTGACGACCACCATGGTCATGCCCTCCTTGGCCAGCGACGTCATCACGTCCAGCACCTCGCCGACCATCTCCGGGTCGAGGGCGCTGGTGGGCTCGTCGAAGAGCAGGGCCTTGGGCTGCATGGCGAGAGCGCGGGCGATAGCGACCCGCTGCTGCTGACCACCGGAGAGCTGAGCCGGGTACTTCTCGGCCTGGTTGGCGATGCCGACCCGGTCGAGCAGCGCCATCGCGCGGTCCCGGACCGCGGCCGGCTTCTCCTTGCGCACCTTGACCGGCCCCAGCATGACGTTCTGCAGGATGGTCTTGTGCGCGAACAGGTTGAACGACTGGAAGACCATGCCGACCTCGCTGCGCAGCCGGGCGAGGGCCCGGCCTTCCGCGGGCAGCGCCTGTCCGTCGAAGGTGATCGTGCCGGAGTCGATCGGCTCCAGCCGGTTGATGGCGCGGCACAGCGTGGACTTGCCGGACCCGGAGGGTCCGATCACGACCACGACCTCGCCGCGCGCGACAGACAGGTCGACGTCCTGCAGCACGTGCAGTGGCCCGAACCACTTGTTGACCTTCTCAAGGACGATGAGAGCCTCGTCTGCCACCCCGGTCCATCCACTCGTTGTCGGTTCACTCGAATGGACCCACCCTATGGGGCGGTCAGTATCGGATCGTGTCGAGAATGGTCACGGAGCGGTAACACAGCAGGTGCGCGGCGGATGAGGTGGAACACCATGATGGGTATGGCGGCAGACGGCCTCTGGAATTGGAGTGTGGCCGCGCGGCTCGACCCCGACCTGGTAAGAGGGGCGTTGGCCGGTGCGCTGGAGCACCCTGTGCACGATCTGGTGCCGGGTGACGCCCTGCTCTGCGACGTCTACCACGTTGGTGGTGATTTTCCGACAATTGTGGACGTCTACCTCGCTCCGTCCGAGGTCGCCGAGGAGACCATCGCGAGCGCGGTGGCGGTCCGGCTGCGTGCCGCGGTCCTGCTCCCCGACGACACCCTCGACCCTTCGAGGTACGTGCTCGCGGAGCCCGACGGGACATTACGGCCGGTGCACGTCGACGAGCGGGAGACCGACGACGGACCCGAGCGCCGGAAAGTCCGTCCCTGCACGGGGTGCGAGCCGGGGTGTGCCCGTTCGCGGTTCAAACCCACCCCGACGCCGGAGCGGCCCGCCGCGGCGTAACGGGTAGCCTGGTCAATTGCCATGACTACCGAGATGCAGGGCGCCCCCCGCACGTACGACGTGCGCACCTACGGCTGCCAGATGAACGTGCACGACAGCGAGCGGATCTCCGGCCTGATGGAGGACGCCGGCTATGTGCGCGCCGCTGATGCGGACGCGGCGGACGTCGTGGTCTTCAACACCTGCGCGGTCCGGGAGAATGCCGACAACCGGCTCTACGGCAACCTCGGCCACCTGCGCCCGACGAAGCTGAAGAATCCGGGCATGCAGATCGCCGTCGGCGGGTGCCTCGCGCAGAAGGACAAGGGCGACATCGTCAAGAAGGCGCCCTGGGTCGACGTGGTCTTCGGCACCCACAACATCGGCTCGCTGCCGGTGCTGCTGGAGCGCGCCCGGCACAACGAGGAGGCGCAGGTCGAGATCCTCGAGTCGCTCGAGGTCTTCCCCTCCACGCTGCCGACCAAGCGCGAGTCCACCTACGCCGGCTGGGTCTCCATCTCGGTGGGCTGCAACAACACCTGCACGTTCTGCATCGTCCCGTCGCTGCGCGGCAAGGAGAAGGACCGCCGCCCCGGCGACATCCTCGCCGAGGTGCGCGCGCTGGTCGCCGAGGGTGTGCTCGAGGTCACCCTGCTCGGCCAGAACGTGAACTCCTACGGCGTCGAGTTCGGCGACCGCCTCGCCTTCGGCAAGCTGCTGCGCGCCACCGGCGAGGTCGAGGGCCTGGAGCGGGTCCGCTTCACCAGCCCGCACCCGAAAGACTTCACCGACGACGTGATCGCCGCGATGGCCGAGACGCCGAACGTCTGCCATTCGCTGCACATGCCGCTGCAGTCCGGCTCCGACCGGGTGCTCAAGGCCATGCGCCGCAGTTACCGCCAGGAGAAATACCTCGGCATCATCGAGAAGGTCCGGGCCGCCATGCCGGACGCCGCGATCACCACCGACATCATCGTCGGCTTCCCCGGCGAGACCGAGGAAGATTTCGAGCAGACCCTCGAGGTGGTCCGCCAGGCGCGTTTCTCCAGCGCCTTCACCTTCCAGTACTCGATTCGTCCCGGCACCCCGGCCGCCACCATGGCGGATCAGGTCCCCAAGGCGGTCGTGCAGGACCGTTACCACCGCCTCATCGCCACCCTCGAGGACATCACCTGGGCCGAGAACAAGAAGCTCGTCGGTGAGAAGGTCGAGGTCCTGGTCGCGGTCGGCGAGGGCCGCAAGGACGAGCGCACCGGCCGGTTGAGCGGCCGCGCCCGCGACGGCCGGCTGGTGCACTTCGCCACCGGCGGCCTCACCCCGCGCCCCGGCGACATCATCGAGACCGTGGTCACCTACGCCGCGCCGCACCACCTCAACGCCGACGGCGACCCGCTCAGCCACCGCCGCACCCGCGCCGGCGACGCCTTCGAGGCCGGCCGCACCCCCAAGCTTCAGGGCGTCTCCCTCGGCCTGCCCACCCTCGGCGTGCCGGCTCCGCTCCCACCCGCCGAGGGCTGCGCCCTCTGAAACCCCCAGCCGGTCCCGCCGGTCTTCCCGCTTCCGCTCTTTCGAGGTACGCGCTACCGAAGCGCCCGTGGCTACCCCGCGATCACCAGCCCGCTCCCGGCTCCAGCGCGACCGCCGGGCGTGAGCACGGGGTCGCGCCCCAGGGCGCCGGAAGCGGCGGACCGAAGCTGATCGAGCAGGGCCGCGGTGGCCGGCGGATCCGGCAGTTCGCCGGCGACGGCCAGTGAGATGCGGCGCCGCGCGCCCGGCAGCGTGACGACCCGGACCCGCGGGTCCCGGTGCGCGGCGAGCGCCAGCGCGGGCAGGGTGGTCACGCCCATCCCGGCCGCGACCAGGGCCTGCACCGCCACGTAGTCGTCGGTGGTGAACCGGATGTCCGGCGTGAACCCGTCCGCGGCGCAGGCGCTCAGCAGCCGGGCCCGGCACCGCTCGCACCCACCGATCCACGGCCGGTCCCGGTGGTCGGTGAGCCGGTCACCGGCCCACCCGGCCGGCGCCACGAGACTCGCCGGCTCGTCGAACAGCGGCTCCAGCCGCAGCCCACCGGGTGCGACGCGGCTCACCGAATCGTGTTCCGCCGCATCCGTGCCGGCATCCCCGGCCGCATCGCTGTCCAGGTGATCGAAGACGACGGCCACCTCCACCTCGCCGCTGCGCAGCAACCGCAGCGCCTCGGGTGGCTCCGCCTCGGTGAACCGCAGATCGACCCCGGGGTGCGCGGCCACGAACCCGGCCGCCGCCACCGGCACGAAGGTCCCGAGCGCCGACGGGAACGCCGCCAGCCGCACCCGGCCGCTGCGCAACCCGGTCAACTCCGCCAGCTCCGTCTCGGCCGCCGCGAGCCGCCCCAGGATCTCCTCCGCCCGGTCCGCGAGCAGCCGCCCCGCCTCGGGTGAGCCGCACGCCCCGCCCCACCCGCTGCAGCAGCCGGCTGCCGGTCTCCGCCTCCAGCCGGGCCAGGTGGTGGCTCACCGACGGCTGCGCGTAGTGCAGGGCCCGGGCCGCAGCGGTGACCGACCCGTGCCGCGCCACGGCGACCAGCACGGTGAGCCGAGTGACGTCCAGCATCCGGCCAACCTATCAGCGCGGTCTATTGGTCAACGAGAACTTTGACATTGGACCTATGCTTCAGGGCGCGACACGATCGGCACATGACGCCGACTCTCGCCGACATGCGTGCCGCCCGATCCCTGATCCAGCGGTTCCTGCCGCCCACCCCGATGTGGTCCTACCCTCTTCTGGACCGGGAGGCCGGCGCCTCCGTGCTGGTGAAGCACGAGAACACCCAACCGGTCGGCGCTTTCAAGGTGCGCGGCGGTCTGACCCTGCTCGCCGGCCTTGACGCCGCCGAGCGCGAGCGCGGCACGGTCACCTACTCCACCGGCAACCACGCCCAGTCGCTGGCCTATGCCGGGCAGGTCTTCGGCGTCAAGTGCACGGTCGTCATGCCGGCCGGCACACCGCGGGCCAAGGCCGCCGCGGTCGAGTCCTGGGGCGCCCAGGCGCTCCTGACCGGCGAATCTCTCGAGGCGGCCGAGCGGCACGCCCGGCAACTCGCCGCTGAGACCGGCGCGCGCCTGGTCAGCCCCGGCGACACCCCGGAGTTGCTGGCCGGCGTCGGCACCCTCTACCTGGAGGTTCTGGAAGCCCGGCCGGACCTGGACGCGATCATCGTGCCGGTCGGCAGCGGCACCGGAGCAGCAGCCGCCGCCCTTGTGGCCGCCGAGCTGGCACCGACTTGCGCGGTCTATGCCGTCCAGTCCGCGGCCTCACCCGCCGCCCACGACTCCTGGCGTGCCGGGCGGATCGTCGAGCGCCCCAACCGCACTGCCGTCGCCGGTCTCGCCACCGGCCGCGGTTACGCCCTGCCGCAGCAGATCATGCGGGATCGGCTGACCGACTTCCTGCTGGTCAGCGACGATCAGGTCACCGAGGCCCGCCGGTTGCTGGCCGTCGCGGCGCACACGCTGGCCGAGGGTGCCGGCGCGGCCGCCCTCGCGGGTGTGCTGAGCCGCCCCGACCTGTTCGCCGGCCGCCGGATCGCCGTCGTGTGCACGGGCGGCAACGCCGACCTCACCGAGCTCGCCACGCTGTCCCGGTCATAGCCGACACGCCTCTGATCATCCCGCCGGTGGCGGGATCCGACCCGAGGGCCGGCGGACGTCGACCGCTTGCAGGCGATCGAGCGTCTCGACCGTTATCTGGTCCCGGATGCGGGCCACCACGGACTGCCATTGCCGGGTCAGGCCAGGTCGCTGGTCCAGCGCCGCCCAGACCGGCAGCAACTGGTCGGGCACGTGAGCGGCCGGCATCCAGAGGTGCAGCAGATGCTCCAGCAGAGGCTGCAGCCGGCTCACCCGCTCGGCGCGGCTGTGGTCGTGAGTGAGCGCCGCCTCCACGACGGACAGCACCGTCGTGAGCAGCCAGTCGTGCAGGGCCAGATCTTCGCAGAGCACCTCGACGGACCTCAGGTCCGTGACCGGCATCCGCAGCTCGATGGTGCGGAGTTCCTCGGATATCAGGGTGAAAGTGCCTTCCGGCTCGTCCAGGGCCTGGTCCAGCTGGGCGGTCCACCGCAGTCGTGTGCGCGAAGCTCGCAGGGGTGGTGCGTGGTCAATCAGCTGGGCCCGCTGCACGGTGTCCACCATCCGGGTGGTGATCGCACCGAGTTCGAGGCTCTTCGGGGTGCTGGTGCCGTTGACCACGCCGAGGGCGACGTCCTTCAGGTCCAGCTTCCCGATCGCCTCCAGCTGTCCGGGCTGGTTCAAATAGTGCGACCAGGGCAGTCGGGTGGGATTGCCGGCCGGTACCACTTGCACGCAGGCGGAGCCCTGGACCGCGTGGCCACCGACGATCGCCACGCGGGCCAGCACGGTGCCCACGCCGCGCGTCTGCCTCCCGGATACGGTCGGCAACATGCAGTCGACGCCTTCCAGCTGGTCCGACGAGGAAGTGCGCCCGATGGGACGCTCCACCGTCCGGACCCGCTCGTCCACCGCGGAGGCGATCAGTTTCTCGGTTGCGCGCCGGGACAGCGCGGTGGAGTTCTGCAGGAGACCGGTCTGCACCTCGCCGAATGCCAACATGGGTCCTCCGCGGACATGTCCTGGATCCATCAGGACGCTCGGGCAGAGCCCGGCGAACACCGGTGAACCGACTTTCGAGGTGGATGCACCTCAACGGCCGGTGGTGGGCGACCAATCGTTGATGAAGGCGTAGTCGATGCGATCAAGGATCCCGGGTGGGAGCTGAATGCCCTCGAGGGAGGCCCGCCCGTTCAGATCCTCCAGGACCAGCGGATCGAGTTCGACCTGGTGCAGCACCGTGCGGGCGGCCATCTCCACTTCCATGAAGCGGGTCGGCAGGATCGAGAAGCTGCGGTACGCGCAGAACGGATTCTTGGTGGCGGTCAGCTTGATCACGGGTGGCAGCTCGGACCAGTCGCTCGGAAATTCGTCCCGCAACGGCACCGGCTTGGTGAGTTGCTTCTCCTCCGGCCGGAGCAGGCCCAACCGGAGGAGTTGCCACACGGCAGCGAGGAAGGAGCACGACCACAGGCTGTCCCGGATCTGCACGTCCATGAAGATGGAGTGCCGATTGGCCGCGCTCTGCTCCGGGCTGTGCCAGCTCTGGTCCGCCATGGCCGGCTCGAGTGAGGGATCGAACGAGCGGCGTCCGTTGGCCAGCCAGCCGCTCTCTTTGACCGGTGGCCGGCTCCCGTTGGCGCCGGGCAGGGGCTCCGGCACGATGCGGTCGAACACCTGCCGCGCGAGCTGGGCCGTCCCGAACTCGGCGCAGCTGGACTCGCGCGCGATGTAGTCGATGGCCAGCCCGCTCTTGCTGGCCGCATCGACCACCTTCTTGATGATCACGCGGGGTTCGTCGAGCCGGCTGAAGTAGTCGTCGATCAGGAAGCAGGTGCTGATGCGCGGTGACGTCGTGCCCCAGCGGCCCATGGACTCGACGGACTTGACCCAGTAGGAGACGCTCCTGAAGTACTCCGCGAGCCGGCTCTCGCTCTCCGGAACCTGCAGATCCTCCATGTAGAGATGGCCGAGCTCGATCGACACGTGCGAGAGCCCCACGGACTGAGGCGCCCGGTCGGCCGCCGTCTCCCGATAGACGATCCGTCTGCTGTGCGAGGGCACGGTCATAAGGTCTCCCAGGCGGAGTCATCGACGAGCCGGCTCGCCAACGAATCGAAGGCATCGCGCGTCTGTGCGTTCGCGATACCGGCCACCACATCCGTGTCGGTCAGCAACTGCTCCTGCCACTGCAGCATGGGATCCAGCGGTACGGTCCCCAGCACCATGCTTCTGCCGACCTGATGGTCCCCCGCCAGCCGATTGAGCCGCTTGTTGCATTCGTCCAGCCAGGCGCCCTGCCGAGCAGTCAGACCGCTCTTGGCCGAAGGCGCCGGGTCGGCCACCGCGGTGCGAACGTACCGGAGGTTCGCGGCGAATCCGGCTCTGTCGTGGCCCGCCTTCTCGGCGGTGGCGAGGAGGCCACAAGGCCCGTTCACGAGGCCGCCGGCCGCTACCACGTGCTGGCGGGTCCAGCGGTGGAAGACCAGCCACCGGCTCGTCACGTTGCGCATCTCCGGTCGGCTGGTTGCCTGCAGCACCATTTCGACGGCCAGGTTCCGCCCCGCGCTGAGGTCGACCATGCAGAGGCCGAACTCCTCATTGAGCCGGAGGAACAGCCGGAGCATCTGCTCCACGAGGTCGCCGCGCTGCGGGAAGTCACCACTGCCGACGTCACCCGGGAGCAGGACCAACCGCCCGGCGCCGGCCCCCGCCTCTCGGATCGCGTGCCGGCCGGTCGCGGCCCAGACGTCGATGCGCTCCGGTTCCCCCACCTCCTTCAGCAGATACCGATGGAGGCCGGATCCGCTGTGGGTGCCGTTCTCGACCTCCTCGATGCCGAAGATGGCGCCCGCGGTGGGTGAACCGAAATCGAAGTCGAGGTAGCAGACGTCATTGCCGTGCAGAGCACTGCGGTAGAGCAGGTTGGCGACGGTCACCGACCGGCCGGTGCCGCCCTTGTCCGACGCGGCGAAGACGAACATCAGAACGCCGTGCCGTCGTTCCGGCGGGCGGTGTCGAGCCCGTCCAGTTCCAGCAGGATCCGGTTGGCGAGGGCGGCCGCCGCTCCCGGCCGGGAGCGCGCGACGGACCGCGCTCGTTCGAGTGTCGCCCGGATATCGATCAAGACGTCCCTCACCTCGCGGCTCGCCTCGGCGGATCCCCTCATGAGCTCCACGTCATACAGATGCTCCGCCTCGAACAGGAGGTCCAGAGCCTGAATGACGAGCCGCTCGTTGACGAGGGGCTCCTCGCTCACCAGGTTAGCCGTGCTGACGAGTCCCGCCACCACCCGCACGGTGTGGTACCACGAAGGTTCGTCGTACACCGTGGGACCGGCGAACAGGTTGGCTGGTTGATCCCACAGTGCCCGGTGCCTGCCGGAAAGCCGGCGCTGGGCGAGATGGTCCCACACCCCGTCGGCCAGGCGGAGCAGCCGGGCGCGCTCCTCGACATCGCTCAACAGGCCCGCTATGGCGACGGAGCGCTGGAGCAGCAGGGACGCGAACTCGGTCGTCATCCACACCGCCTTGGCCGGATCCGATGAGCCGGTGTCGCTGCCCTCCAGGACGATCCGCAGGCCGGGCTCGTGCAGCAGCAGCCCGGAGTCGCCGGGACGATGCTGCCGGGTCACCCGGCCCTCGTTCGCCAGGTCGGCGAGCACCGCGCCGATCCGGGCCAGGCGGGTGTCCGCGCCGCGCCGCCGGACCAGGTCCTTCACGACCATCGAGGTCACCAGGAGGGTGTGGTACTCGTTGCGGATGCCGTCAGTGGTCTGCCAGGGCGGGTCTTCGAGCGGCCAGCGCAGCCCGTTGCCGAACGTCGCCACCGTCGCCCAATAGGTGAGGGTCAGGTCCCAGCGCAGTTGAAGGGCACGGGCCAGGCGCTGCTGCTCCTCATCGAGCAGGCCCAGGACGCGGGTCCGCTCGGAGAAGAGGTCCTCTATGGCGTCGACAGCCACCACGGTGAAGTAGAGGTACGGTCTGTTCTCCGCGACGCCGCTCGGCTGGAGGCCGATGTCTCGTAGCTCATCCGCCTCCTCGTCGCCGGATGACTTGCGCTCCAGCTCCACCTCGGGCGCGTCCTTGACGACGCCCCAGGACCAGCCGCACTCGAAGAGCGTGACGGAGCTGTCGAGCTCCTGTGTCTGCCCGGAGCCGATCAGAACCTCACCGAAGGAGGCGATGGTCTCCTGCAGAATCGTGCGGAACTCGCTGACGACCGCCTTGCCCGGCCGCTGATCGGTGTTGATGGTCCGGACCAGGGCCTGCCCGGCCTCGTCGTCCAGGGTGAAGACGTGCGTGGAGAAGCTCCGCAGTAGACCGACCATCGCCGCGGTGAGCCGGGTTCCGGCCAGCCTCTCCAGCTTGCGCAACTCCTCGCGGGTCGCCTGGCGGCTGACCGACTGCCGGAAGATGCGGACGAAACCGATGGTGGCGAGCGACAGCGTCACCGAGATCGCGAAGGAGTCCACGATGTCGCGGCCGCTTTGCTGGTCGTCGAGTCCGGCGTCCTGCTCGGCCCGGTAATAACTGCCGCCGGAGAAGATCGGACGGCCGTCCGCCTCGTCGACGTACCGGGTGAAGTAGTCGGTAGCGATCCGGATCAGATTGAGCGGGATCGTCTTCTCGTCACCCAGCGGCCGGAGCGCCTCGATCATGGCGTCGGCCGTGGTGTCCGGCCGGTCCAGGGCGAACGACGTCACCCGGGTGGCCGGCAGCAGGATGCAGAGCAACTGCTCGGCGTCGCTGATGGAGTTCGATCCGTCGCGGCCGCCCCAGTGCCATCGGCCGTCGCGCCAGGAGCTCTGAACCGTCGCTCTCCAGATTTCCAGCAGATGTTGCCGCGGTTCGATCCTCACCAGCACACCACCATCCCGGTTCCGGCCGACCCATCCATGATGTGTCACCGGTCAATGGCTGTGCGCTGCCGACGTACCCCGAAAGCAGTAAAGGCGGCGGGCCTGGGGCCCGCCGCCTCGATGCTCAGATCAACCGCTCAGTTGGCCTGCTCGGCCAGCGAGAGGAACTGTCGCTTGGAGGCCAGCGCCTGCTCGGCCTCCTTGATCCGCCGGTTGTCGCCGGCCGCCTGGGCGCGGGCCAGCTTCTCCTCGGCCTCGGCGACCTGCTCGCGCATCTGGCGCAGCAGCGGGTTGTCCTGCGGGCTGGTCTTGCGCCAGGCCGAGTCCATCGCCACCCGGATCCGCTCCTCGGCGGCCCGCCAGCGGCGGTCCAGCGAGGCGGCCGACTCGCGCGGCACCCGGCCGGCGTCGTGCCAGGCGGCCTGGGCGTCGCGCAGCTTGTTCTGCGCGCCGCGCGGGTCGGCGTCGACGTCGACGGCCTCGATCTCGGCCAGGATGGCCTGCTTCTTCTCCAGGTTGCCCTGGTACTCCGCGTCGCGGGCCGAGAAGACCTCGCTGCGGCGGGTGAAGAAGGCGTCCTGCGCGGCCCGGAAGCGTTCCCAGAGGCGCTGCTCGGCCTCCTTGGCGGCGCGCGGCGCCGCCTTCCACTCGGTCATCAGCTCCTTGAGCCGGTTGGCCGTGCTCGACCACTCGGTCGAGTCGGACAGGCTCTCCGCCTCCTTGACCAGCTCTTCCTTCGCCACCTGGGCCTGCTTGCGCTGGCCGTCGAGGGTGGCGAAGTGCGCACCGCGGCGGCGGGTGAAGCCGTCCCGGGCGGCGGCGAACCGCTTCCACAGCTCGCCGTCGGTCTTCTTGTCGACGCCGCGGATGGTCTTCCACTCGTCGAGGATCTCCTTGAGGCGGTCGCCGGCCGACTTCCAGCCGGTCGCCTCGGCGGCGATCTTCTCCGCCTCCTCGACCAGGGCGGTCTTGCGCGCCAGCGCCTCGGTGCGGGCCACCTCGCGAGCGGCGCGGGCTTCCCCGGCCTTCTCCTCGGCGAGGCCGGCGAGCCGCTCCAGGCGGGCGGCGAGACCGTCGATGTCGCCGACCACGTGGGCCTCGTCGAGCTGGGTACGGAGACGCTTCACACTGCTGAGCGAGTGGGCCGCGTCGGCCGCGCCGGACTTGAGGCGAGCCTCGACGAGGTCGACCTCGGTGACCAGGTCGTCGAATCGCCGGGCGAAGTGGGCCAGCCCCTCTTCCGGGGTGCCGGCCTGCCAGGAGCCGACCACCCGGTCGCCCTCGGCGGTCTTCACGTACACGGTGCCGTCGGCATCCACGCGCCCGAAGGCCGTCCAGTCGTTCATGAGCTCATCCTCGTTCTCCCCGGCGTCATCGAGCCCGGTCGGGCCCGTGGCCACCGCCACAGCGCAGTCGAATGCCAATCTTCCCACCGGCATTCTTTCTCGCGCATTGTCACAGGTCCAACCCGGTTAGGGGAAAGCTCCCGCCGACGACCGTGACACAACGGTGTCCTACGGTTGGTCGGTGCCGTTCCGGACAGGTCCTCGCGTGGTCACCGTCGTCGGCCCGACAGCGGCCGGCAAGTCCGCGCTGAGCATCGCACTCGCCCACGAGTGGGGTGGTGAGGTGGTCAACGCCGACTCGATGCAGCTCTACCGCGGGATGGACATCGGCACCGCCAAGCTGACCCCCGCCGAGCGCGAGGGCGTGCCGCACCATCTGCTGGACATCTGGGACGTGACCGAGCCGGCCGCCGTCGCCGAATATCAGCGGCTGGCCCGGGCGGCGATCGACGACATCCTCGCCCGGGGCCGGGTGCCGCTGCTGGTCGGTGGTTCCGGGCTCTATGTGCGGGCGGTCCTGGAGGACTTCGAGTTCCCCGGCACCGATCCGGCGGTCCGGGCCCGCCTGGAGGGCGAACTGTCCGATCTCGGTCCGGTGTCGCTGCACGAGCGTCTCCGTGAGCGCGACCCGGAGGCGGCCGCGAAGATCCTTCCCTCCAACGGCCGCCGGATCGTCCGCGCGCTGGAGGTGATCGAGCTGACCGGTCAGCCGTTCACCGCGGCGCTGCCCGACCCCAAGCCGGTCTACGACGCCCTGCAGATCGGTGTGGACCGGGACACCGCCGACCTCGACGAGCGGATCGCCCTGCGGGTCGACCTGATGTGGGCGGCCGGCCTGATCGAGGAGGTGCGCGGCCTGCACGGCATCCGGGACGGCCGGACCGCCTCCCGCGCCCTCGGCTACCAGCAGGCGCTGGCCCAGATCGACGGCCTGCTCACCGAGGAACAGGCCAGGGAGGACACGGTCCGCGGCACCCGCCGGTTCGTCCGCCGGCAGCGCTCCTGGTTCCGGCGCGACCCCTCGATCACCTGGCTGGACGCCGCCGCCCCCACGCTCGTGGCAGACGCTGTCGCGCTTGCGCGATGATGGGCCGGTGCGTTTTACCAAGGGCCATGGAACCGGCAACGACTTCGTCATCCTTCCCGACCCCGACGGTGAGCTGCAGCTGACACCCGAGCGGGTGGCGGAGCTCTGCGACCGCCGCCGGGGGATCGGCGGCGACGGCGTGCTGCGGGTGGTGCGCAGCGCCAAACACCCGGAGGCCGCCGGCCTGGCCGGCGAGGCCGAGTGGTTCATGGACTACTGGAACAGCGACGGCTCGCTCGCCGAGATGTGCGGCAACGGCGTCCGCGTCTTCACCCACTACCTGGTCAGCAACGGCCTCGCCACGCCCGGCCCTGCGGGCCTGCCGGTGGCGACCCGGGCCGGCATCATGGTCGCTCAGGTCCTCGACGGCGCCATCAGAGTGCGGATGACAACCCCTTCGGTGTACGCGGGAAGTACCGCCACCATCGGCGCCCTGACCATTCCCGGTGTGGCGGTGGACTGCGGCAACCCGCATCTGGTCTGCAACCTGCACGACGGGGTGGAGCTGGCCGGCCTCGACCTGCACCGGGCCCCCGGTCACGACCCCGCGGTCTTCCCGCACGGGGTGAACGTCGAGTTCGTCGAGCCCGCCGAGCCGGTCGACGGCGTCGACGGGCACGTCCGGATGCGGGTGCACGAGCGCGGCTCCGGCGAGACGCTGTCCTGTGGCACCGGGGCCCTCGCGGTCGGCGCGGTGGCGCTGCGCGACGCCGGTCTGACGGCCGGCTCGATCGCGGTGGACCTGCCCGGCGGCCGGCTGATCGTGACCCACGACGCCGACGGCGCGTGGTGGCTGGAGGGCCCGGCCGTGCTGGTCGCCGACGGTGAGGTGCGGTGATGCTGCATCGCGTCGCGCACCGCGGCTATTCCACGGTGGCCCCGGAGAACACGCTGCCCGCCTTCGCCGCCGCGCTGCGGGCCGGGGCCACGTTCGTCGAGTTCGACATCCGGGTGACCCGGGACGGCGTGCCCGTGGTGATCCACGACCGGACGGTGAACCGGACCACCTCCGGCGCCGGCCGGGTCTGGGACCTGACCGCCGAGGAGATCGCCGTGCTGGACGCCGGGTCCTGGTTCGGTCCCGGGTTCGCCGGGCTCCGGGTGCCGACCCTCGCCGAGACGCTGGATCTGCTGGCCGCCGGCCCGGCCGAGCTGCTGGTCGAGATCAAGCCGCCGGCCACGCTCGACGAGGTGAAGACGATCGTCGCCCAGCTCGCCGAGCGTGACCTGCTGGGCCGCTCGGTCATCCAGAGCTTCGACACCGATGTGATCCGCAAGGTCCGGGACATCGCTCCGGAGGTGCGCCGCGGGCTGCTGCTGTTCCGCTTCGACGCGGAGACCGTGCAGCTCTCCCGGGAGCTGGGCGTGGCCTACTGCAACCCGGACCTCGCGGACGTGCTGAGCGGCCCGGAGACGATGGCCGGTCTCGCCGAGGCGGGGGTGGGCGTGATGCCCTGGACGCCGAACGACATGGCGCAGTGGGGTCCGCTGGTCGACGCCGGCGTGGCCGGCCTGATCACCGACCACGTCGGCGAACTGACCGGCTGGTCGACCGCCCCGGCTGCCGCTCCGGCCGCGATCTTGTGAAATCGCCTCGCCGACTCCACAAGATCGCGGGGAGGGTGACCGGCGACCGCTAGAAGACGCCTTCGGGCGCCTGGTCGAGCTCGGACTCCGGGACGGCCGACGGGTTGGCCGGCGCCGGCACGCCCTTGACCACGGCGCGGATGGCGGCGGCCACGGCCGGCGTCACCCGCTGGTCGAAGACGCTCGGGATGATCACGGTGGGGTTGAGCTTGTCCTCGCCCACCACGTCCGCGATGGCCCGGGCCGCGGCGAGCGCCATCTCCTCGGTGAACTCCTCGGCGCTGACGTCGAGCATGCCGCGGAACACACCGGGGAACGCCAGCACGTTGTTGATCTGGTTCGGCTGGTCCGAGCGGCCGGTGGCGACCACCGCGGCGTGCTTGCGGGCCTCCCGCGGGTCGACCTCCGGGTCCGGGTTGGCCAGGGCGAACACGATCGCCTTGTCGGCCATCCGGGCGATGTCGTCGCCGGTGAGCAGGTTCGGCGCGCTGACGCCGATGAAGACGTCCGCCCCGGCGATCGCCCCGGGCAGGTCACCCGAGTAGTTCTCCCGGTTCGTGTGGTCGGCCAGCCACTGCCAGGTCTCCGACATCTCGGGCATCCCACGGTGCAGGGCGCCCTTCCGGTCGTACGCGATGATGTCGCCCACGCCCTGCCGCAGCAGAAGCTTCATGATCGCGGTGCCGGCGGCGCCGGCGCCGGAGACCACGACCTTGACGTCCTCCATGCGCTTGCCCACCACCCGCAGCGCGTTGGTCAGCGCGGCCAGCACGCAGATCGCGGTGCCGTGCTGGTCGTCGTGGAAGACCGGGATGTCCAGCAGCTCCCGCAGCCGCGCCTCGATCTCGAAGCACCGCGGCGCCGCGATGTCCTCCAGGTTGATCCCGCCGTAGGCCGGCGCGATCGCCTTGACGATGTTGACGATCTCGTCGGTGTCCTGGGTGTCGAGCACCACCGGCCAGGCGTCGACGCCGCCGAACCGCTTGAACAGCGCCGCCTTGCCCTCCATCACCGGCATCGCCGCGGCCGGCCCGATGTTGCCGAGGCCGAGCACCGCCGAGCCGTCGCTGACCACGGCCACGGTGTTGCGCTTGATGGTGAGGCGGCGGGCGTCGGCCGGGTTCTCGGCGATCGCCATGCAGACCCGGGCCACACCCGGCGTGTAGGCCCGCGACAGCTCGTCCCGGTTGCGCAGCGCGACCTTCGACGACACCTCGATCTTGCCGCCCAGGTGCAGCAGGAACGTCCGGTCGGAGACCTTGCGGACGTCCACGCCGTCCTGGTCCTCGAGCTGCTTGACGACCTGGTCGGCGTGCGCCGCGTCCGCGGTGTCACAGGTGAGGTCGACGAGCACGTGGGTGGGGTCGGAGTCCACCACGTCCAGTGCCGTCACGATCGCTCCGGCCTCGCCGACACAGGTGGTGAGACGGCCGATGGACGAGGCGTCCGCGGTAACGGCGATGCGAATCGTGATCGAGAATCCTGCGCTCGGCAGGCGGGTGGTCACCACGGTGTTCCCTCCGACGTTGGTGGGTGAGTATCCGCATTCTCGCTCTTAAGGAATAGTCGATTCGCTCGCGGTGGTTACTAGTGAGTTAGCCCAGTTATGTGGATGCGCCGCCCGACGAGACATGCCACGATCGGGCGGAGGAGGTCACTTTTGCGAAACACGTACCAGACACCCGTCCTTGACGAGCCGGATCTGACGACCGGCGAGCTCGAGCTCGAGGAGCGGCACTCGCTCAGGCGGGTGGCCGGTCTTTCCACCGAGCTGACCGACGTCACCGAGGTTGAGTACCGGCAGCTGCGACTCGAGCGAGTCGTGCTGGTCGGCGTCTGGACCGAGGGCAGTGTCGAAGAAGCAGACAATTCACTGACCGAGCTGGCGGCCCTCGCCGAGACGGCCGGGTCCCAGGTCCTGGAGGGCCTGATCCAGCGGCGCAGGCAGCCCGACGCTGCCACCTTCATCGGCCGCGGCAAGGTCGACGAGCTGCGCGACGTGGTCGTCGCCACCGGCGCCGACACCGTCATCTGTGACGGCGAGCTCTCCCCGTCCCAGCTGCGCAACCTGGAGCAGCAGGTCAAGGTCAAGGTGGTCGACCGGACCGCCCTGATCCTCGACATCTTCGCCCAGCACGCCAAGAGCCGTGAGGGCAAGGCGCAGGTCGAGCTGGCCCAGCTGCAATACCTTCTGCCGCGTCTGCGCGGTTGGGGTGAGTCGCTGTCCCGGCAGGGCGGTGGCGCGGGTGGCGGTGCGGGCGGCGGCGGTGTCGGGACCCGTGGTCCCGGTGAGACCAAGCTCGAGACCGACCGCCGGCGGATCAACACCCGCATCGCGAAACTGCGGCGCGAGATCAAGTCCATGAAGACGGTCCGGGAGACCAAGCGCTCCCGCCGTGCCGCCAGCGGGGTTCCGGCGGTGGCCATCGCCGGTTACACCAACGCGGGCAAGTCCAGCCTGCTCAACCGCCTGACCCAGGCGGGCGTGCTGGTCGAGGACGCGCTGTTCGCCACCCTCGACCCGACCACCCGGCGGACCGCCGCGGAGGACGGGCGGGTCTTCACCCTCTCCGACACGGTCGGGTTCGTCCGGCACCTGCCGCACCAGATCGTCGAGGCGTTCCGCTCGACGCTGGAGGAGGTGGCCCGGGCCGACCTGGTGGTGCACGTCGTCGACGGCGCGCACCCCGATCCGGAGGGTCAGGTCAGCGCGGTCCGCGAGGTGCTCGGTGAGGTCGGCGCCGACCGGATTCCCGAGCTGCTGGTGGTCAACAAGGTCGACGCCTCCGACGAGGAGACGATTCTTCGGCTCAAGCGGGCCTGGCCGGATGCCGTTTTCGTCTCCGCCCGCTCCGGGACGGGGATCGCGGAGCTGCACAAGGCGATCGCCGACCGGCTGCCCCGCCCCGCGGTCGACCTGACCGTCCTGGTGCCCTACGACCGGGGTGACCTGGTGGCCCGGGTGCACCGGTCCGGTCAGGTGATCCAGTCGCGTCATCTGGACGACGGCACCGAGCTGCACGTCCGGGTGGACGAGCGGCTGGCGGCCGAGCTCGACGAGTTCCGTCGCTGAGCATCGAGGGCTCTACCAGCGTTGATCCACACGTAATACCGGTACGGGACGCCGCATGCGACACTGTTCGGATGCGGCGTCTCGTGTTCCCGATCATCGTGGGTCTTGGCTTGGTGATGGTCGGTTCCTCCAGCGCGTCCGCCGATGACCCGACCCCGGCGGCGACGGTCAGCGCGAAGGCGACGCCCGGCAAGAAGCTCTGCAAGATCACCGACAAGCGGCTCACCGAGATCTCCGGTCTGGTGGCGACGAGCAAGGGTTACATCGTCGTCAACGACGGCACCGGCACCGACGAGAATCGGAAGATCTTCTTCCTCGATCGCGAGTGCGCAGTCGACAAGGAGCAGGAATACAGCGGGGAGGGCCCGTTCGACCCGGAGGACCTGGTTCTCTCGGCCGACGGCAAGACCCTCTGGATCGCCGACATCGGCGACAACGCGGTCCGCGACGCCGACCCTGATCCGCGCCCGACCATCGCGCTCTGGAGCATGCCGGTCAGCGGCGCCAAGAAGCCGACGCTGCACCGGCTGAGCTATCCCGACGGCGACGCCCACGACGCCGAGGCGCTGCTGTTCAACGGTGACGGCACGCCGCTCGTCGTGACCAAGGAGATCGGCAAGCCGGCCGGGGTCTACCAGCCGACCGGCCCGCTGAAGGCGCGCAACAGCGACGGCGTCCCGATGCGGAAGGTGGCGGAGCTCAACATCAACGCCACCGAGACGGCCGGCAACACCCTGGCCCGGATCGGCAACAAGACGATCACCGGCGGCGCGGTGGCGCCCGGCGGCACGAAGGTGGTGCTGCGGACCTACACCGACGCCCTGGAGTGGGACGTCACCGGTGGTGACGTGCTCGCCGCACTGAAGAACGAGCCGCGGACGACGGGCCTGCCCAACGAGCCGTTCGGCGAGGCGATTTCGTACAGCCCGGACGGCAAGTTGTTCCTCACCGTCTCCGACGCCAACGGCGTCGCCGAGACCGTGAACAACATCCGGGAGTACACCCCGGCCACCACCGTGGCCGCCGTCTCGGAGAAATCCGGCAAGGACGGCTCCGGCGACAAGTGGTACTCGAATCTCACCCTCGACGACGTCACCTACATGGTGGCCGGGGTCGGCGCGCTCGGCCTGATCCTGGTCGGGGCCGGCGTCTTCGGCATCGTGCGGTTCCGCCGGTCGCCGCAGGCTGCCGACGACTCCGAGCCGGGTGACGTCTCCACCGGGCTGAAGACCGACGACCCGGAGACCGAGCTGATCGGTGTCGGCGGTCTGCCGCAGCGGGCCGGCGCCTACGGTGGCGGTCGTCCCGGCCCCGGTTCGGGTGGTGGAGCCGGCCCGGTCTACGGCGGCGCCAAGTCGGGCCCGCCCTCCGGTGGCCCGCAGCGCGGCACCGGCGTCTACGGCGGTGCCGGCGGCGGCGCTCCCGCCGGCGGCCCGCAATATGGTCGGCCCGCCGGTGGTGGCCCCCAGCAGCAGCAACCCCGTGGTCCGCAGCAGCAGCCCCCGCGTGGTCCTCAGCAGCAGCCGCCGCGTGGCCCGCAGCAGCAGCCGGGCCGTGGCCAG
>NZ_JBEZZB010000023.1:64241-83128 GCF_040638955.1 Actinoplanes sp. NPDC024001 | reverse complement strand
AACCGCCCGCCCCGGACGACCCGCCGCAGCAGCGGCCCGCCGCCCGCGGCGGCACCGCGTCGCCGGACGTCGTCACTGCTGCTTCTCGGCCAGATCGCGCAGCATCGACAACCCGTGGTGAACCTCGGTGAAGCTGGTGCTCAGCGGCGCCGGCCCGATCCGCAGGCCGTCCGGCCGCCGGTAGTCGGGGATCACCCCGCCGGCCCAGAGCGGTTCGAGCAACTCCTTGAATCCAGCCCGGCGCAGGGTCACATGCCCGCCCCGCCGGGCGGGGTCGCGCGGCCCGGCCACCTCCACGCCGAGCGGCGCCAGCCAGGCGTCGGCGAGCTCCAGGACGTACGCGGTGAGCAGCAGCGACTTGGCCCGCACCGCCTCGATCCCGGCCTCGGCGAGCATGTCCAGGTTGGCGTGCAGCGGCACCATGGCGAGGATCGGCGGGGTGCCGCTGAGCAGCGCGCGGATGCCGGGCGCCGGCTCGTGCCCGTGGCCCATCTCGAACGACGCGCGGTGCCCCATCCAGCCCCAGATCGGCTGGCGCAGCTCGTCCTGCAGCTCTCGCCGCAGGTAGGCGAAGGCCGGCGCGCCGGGCCCGCCGTTGAGGTACTTGTAGGTGCAGCCGACCGCCAGGTCGACTCCCCACTCGTCGAGGGCGATCGGCACCGAGCCGGCCGAGTGGCACAGGTCCCACATCGTCAGCGCCCCGGCCGCGTGCGCGATCCGGTTGATCTCGGCCACGTCGGCCAGCCAGCCCGATCGGTACGCGACGTGCGAGAACAGCACCAGGGCGGTGTCCTCGTCGACCACCGAGGAGACCTGGGACGGCTGGATGCCGGTCTCCGGGTCGGTCGTGATCCAGACCAGTTCGAGGTCGTGCGAGGCGGCGATGCCCTCCAGCACGTACCGGTCGGTGGGGAAGTTGTCGGTGTCCAGCACGACTTTGCGCCGGCCGCGCCGGGCGTCGACCGCGGCCCGGGCCAGTTTGTAGATGAGCACCGTGGTGGAGTCGGCGATGACGGTCTGCCCGGCGGCCGCGCCGAGGGCCACCGCGCCGAGCCGGTCACCGAGGGTGAGCGGCCATTCCAGCCAGCCCTCGTCCCAGCCGCGGATCAGCCGGCCGCCCCACTGTTCGCGGATGAACTCGTCCATGAGCCGGGCGGTCGCTTCCAGCGGCCGGCCCAGCGAGTTGCCGTCCAGGTAGGAGAGCAGCTCGTCGGGCGGCGGGGTGATGAACCGGTCGCGGAACCCGGCGAGCGGGTCGGTCGCGTCCAGGGAGCCGGCGCGGGCCAGCAGATCATCACTCACCGGGGCACTCCGATCTCGGTACGAACGGCGTAGAGCTCCGGGAAGAATGTCAGATCGAGAGCCGCCTTCAGGAAGGAGACCCCGCTGGAGCCGCCGGTGCCACGTTTGAAGCCGATGGTGCGCTCCACCGTCTTGAGGTGCCGGAAACGCCAGAGCTGGAAGTTCTCCTCCAGGTCGACGAGTTCCTCGCACGCCTCGTAGACGTCCCAGTTCTGTTCGGCGTTCTCGTAGATGTGCTGGAAGACCGGCACCAGGTCGGCCTGGTACTCGTACGCCTGGGTGACGTCGCGCTGCAGGATCTCCACCGGCACCTGGTGGCCGCGGCGGGCCAGGAAGTGCAGGAACTCGTCGTAGACGCTGGGGGTGCCGAGCGCGTCCTCCAGCAGCGCGAGCGCCGCCGGGTGGTCGGAGAAGATCGAGAGCATCCGGCGGTCCTTGTTGCCGAGCAGGAACTCGATCGCCCGGTACTGGTACGACTGGAAGCCGGAGGAGGTGCCGAGGAAGCTGCGGAACTCGGCGTACTCGCTCGGGGTGAGGGTGGCGAGCACGGACCACTGCTCGGTGAGGGTCCGCTGGATGTGCTTGACCCGGGCCAGTCCCTTGAGCGCGGGGCGCAGCTCGTCCTTGGCCAGGTGCTGTTGCACCGCCCGCAGCTCGTGGATGACCAGCTTGAGCCAGAGTTCCGAGGTCTGGTGCTGCAGGATGAACAGCAGCTCGTCGTGGTGCTCCGGCACGCTGACCGGATGCTGGGCGTTGAGGATCTCGTCGAGGTGGAGGTACTCCCCGTACGAGAGGTTGACTTTGAAGTCCTTGACGATGCCGTCTTCGAGGGGCCGTTGTGCCGACATGGTTACTTCCTTACCAGCAGGGGACCCCAGTACACCCATTGCCCGTCGTGACGGACGAACCGGCTCTCCTCCGCCATCACGCCCGGTGAGCCGCCGTCGCGGTAATGCGCACGGAACGCCACCGTCCCCTCGGCGTCGAACACGCCGCCGCCGCTGCTCTCCAGCACCTCGAGGCGCGTCCAGCGCAGGCCCGGGTCGTTCTCGACGGCCTCCGGCCGGGTCTGCGGATGCCAGGTCCGCAGCACGTAGTCGGCCTTGTCCAGGGCGAACGCGCTGAAGCGCGATCGCATCAGAGCTTCCGGGTCCGCCGCCGGCTTGCCGTCATGCGCCGGGCCGCAACATTCCCGGTACGCTCCGCGGCCGCACGGGCAGTCGGCGGAGGCGGTGCGGGGTTCCCGTTTGCGAGCAGCCATGCCGCCCAGTTTTCCTCACCCGGCCTGCTGCTCCACCACGATCCCGCTGATCACCTTCTGGCAGCGGTCCAGTTCCTCGATCAGGCCCTGCATCTCCTCGATGGCGGAGACGGCGTTCTGGGTGTCGGCCCGGATGCCGCCGACCTGCGTACCGATCTCGCTGGTGGCCGTGGCGGTCTCGTTGGCGAGGTCTTTGACCTCGCTGGCGACGACGGCGAAGCCGCGTCCCGCCTCGCCGGCCCGGGCCGCCTCGATGGTCGCGTTCAGCGCCAGCAGGTTGGTCTGCTTGGCGATGGTGGCGATCAGCTGGACCACCTTGCCGATCTCGGTGCTGCTCGCCTCGAGCCGCTGGATCACCTGGACCGCGGTCTCGGCCGCGCGCACCGCGGCCTGGGTGGCGGTGGCCATGTCGTTGCTGACGTTGGCGAGGCGGTGCACCGAGTCGTGTTGCCGGTCCGGCGCCGACCAGTCCTGCTGTCCCCCGCCGGCTGACCATTCGTTCTGCCAGTCGGTCACGCCGCCCCTCCCTGGGATTCCTACATCCGAGGCTCAACATCCCATCCGGGGCGCGGGCTTCGCGGCGTTTTCGCCATTCCGGACGGCGAGGGCCGCCGGCCCGGAGGTCCGGGCCGGCGGGTGATGCTCAGGAGTGCTTCTTGATGTACGCCTTCTGGTGGTTGTTGGTCTTGCTGGTGCACTTGGCGTTCTTGTCGTCGCCCAGGACGGCGGCGACGACGTTCACGTCGACGTTGCAGAACTGGGCGCCGTTGAGGATCGACACGTTGTTGAGCAGGACGATCGTGTTGCCGGAGGCGTCGATCGCGATGACGTCGACCGAGCCGAGGTAGGGCACGCTGGTGGCCATGGCCGGGGAGCCCATGGCGAGAGCGGCGACGGCACCGGCGATGGAGAAGAGAGCCTGGCGAATCTTCATGTTTTCCTTCCGTGGGGACAGACCCGATGCCTGCCCGTTTTGTCTTGCTTGCGGCTCCAACGGAAGGTTTTGTGAGAAGCGGCGGCAATCCCTCATCTTTCACACCCCCGGGCTACTTCCGGCGCGGCGCGCTGTCCATGTCGGACTTTCTCCGGTTTTCGCAAGCGACGGCAAGCAACTCGGATTCTTGTTCGATTTTTGCAAGGTTCCGACGTAGGATTCCGCCGTGACGAAACGACTAGCCGAGGTGGCGAAGAAAGCCGGCGTCAGCGAGGCCACCGTCAGCCGGGTGCTCAACGGGCGCAGCGGCGTCTCCGAGGCGACCCGGGCATCGGTGCTCACCGCCCTCGACGTGCTCGGCTACGAGCGCCCCACCAAACTGCGCGGGGAGCGCGCCCGGCTGGTCGGCCTGGTCCTGCCCGAGCTGCAGAACCCGATCTTCCCGGCGCTGGCCGAGGTGGTCACCGGCTCGCTCGCGCAGCGCGGGTTCACCCCCGCCCTGTGCGCCCGGACGATCGGCGGCGTGCCCGAGTCCGACTATGTCGAGATGCTGCTGGATCACCAGGTGTCCGGCGTGATCTTCGCCGGTGGCTCCTACGCGCTGGCTGACGCGTCGCACGAGCACTACCGCCGGCTGACCGACCGCGGCCTGCCCGTGGTGCTGGTCAACGCCGGTGTCGACGAGCTGGGCTTCCCCCGGGTCTCCACCGACGACGCGGTCGCCGTCGAGCAGGCCTACGGGCATCTGCGCTCGCTCGGCCACGAGCGGATCGGCATGGTGCTGGGCCCGGAGGGTCACGTCCCGTCCCGCCGCAAACTGTCCGCGATGATCCAGGTGGCCGGCTGGGCCGACGACCATGCTTTCGTCGAGCGGTCCAGTTTTTCCATGGAGGGCGCCCGGGTGGCGGCCACCAAGCTGGTGGAGCGCGGCGTGACCGGCATCATCTGCGCGAGCGACGTGCTGGCGCTGGGCGCGATCCGGGCCGCCCGGCGGCTGGGCCGGGCGGTGCCGGCCGACGTGTCGGTGGTCGGCTTCGACGATTCGGCGTTCATGACCTGCACCGATCCGCCGCTGACCACGGTGCGCCAGCCGATCGAGACGATGGGCCAGGCCGCCGTCGACCTGCTGGTCAGCCAGATCGAGGAGGCCCGCGTGCTGAGCGACGAGCTGCTCTTCGAGCCCGAGCTGGTGGTGCGCGGCTCGACCGGGCCGGCTCACACGCACTGACCTGAGCCGCGGCTGAAGGCCGCCGACCGCACTGCGGTCGGCGGCCTTTTTGCGTGCCATGGACCAGAAGTCGTCACCTGCCGCAGCACAGTCGACTTTTTTCAGAGCACGATCGAAACCTTGCCGACATAAGTCGGCCTCGTTACAGTGACTCCACTCACGCCCGTCACCGTCACCGGAGAGCGCGGGCCGTGCATTGACGACAACGCAGATCAGCGATGGCCATGGATACACCCGTTCCCGAAGGGATGGACAGATGTCCGTACCGCAGTACCGGAAGGTTGCGGCGCTAGCGCTCGTGGCCGGTCTGGGATTCAGCCTCACCGCCTGCTCCACCAAGGGCAGCGACGATGAGGGCACCGAAGCCGGCGGCAAGGTCACCATCTCGGTGGACTGCCAGCCGGTCGCCGCCCAGAAAGAGCTGCTGGCGAACTGGAACGCGGATGTCGCCGAGTTCCAGAAGCAGAACCCCGACATCACGATCAAGAGCGTCAGCGTCGGCGAGCAGTGCAACAACCCGCCGGACTTCACCGCCCGGCTGGCCGGCGGCACCATGACGGACGTCTTCTACGGCTACATGACCGACCTTCAGCAGGTGCTGGACTCCGGCAAGGCGATGGACGTCACCGAGTTCGCGAACAAGGACACCATCCCGACCTGGGACAGCGTCGACCCGGCGCTCAAGGAGGTCTTCACCGACGGCGGCAAGCTCTACGCCGTTCCGGCGAAGAACTACTCGATGGGCCTGGTCTACAACAAGGCCCTGTTCGCCAAGGCCGGCCTCGACGCCAGCAACCCGCCGAAGACGTGGCCCGAGGTCCGCGAGGCGGCCAAGAAGATCGCCGCGCTCGGCAACGGCATCGCCGGCTACTCGGAGTACAGCGCCGGCAACACCGGCGGCTGGCACTTCACCTCCCTGATCTACTCGCAGGGCGGCACGATCCTCTCCGAGGACGGCAAGAAGGCCGCCTTCAACAGCCCCGAGGGCAAGCAGGTCCTGCAGAACCTCAAGGACATGCGGTACGGCGACAACAGCATGGGCAGCCGCCAGCTCCTGCAGTGGGCGGACCTGCTGACCAACGCCGCCGCCGGCAAGGTCGGCATGTTCATCGGCGCGCCGGACTCCACCCAGGCGATCGTCAGCCAGTTCCAGGGCAAGTACGAGGACTGGGCGATGGCCCCGCTGCCCGGCCAGACCGGCCCGGCCAAGGGCACCCTCGGCGGCGGTGAGGGCTACTTCTTCAAGGCGGGTCTCAGCCCCGAGCAGATCAAGGCCGGCCTGAAGTGGGTCGCCTACCAGAAGCTCACCCCGGGCAAGGGCCAGTTGGACTACGCCCGGGCCAAGCCGCAGAACTACCCGGTGGGCCTGCCCCAGCCGCTGCTGTTCAGCAACGGCACCGAGGCGCAGAAGCAGGAGCTCGAGCTGCGCAAGGCGAACGCGAACGTGGACGTCGAGAACTTCAAGCTCTTCGAGGAGAACCCGGTTCCGATCAAGGGCGAGCCGAAGAACGCGCAGGCGATCTACGCGGTGCTCGACTCCGCGATGTCCGGGGTCCTGACCAACCCGAAGGCGGACATCGACGCGCTGCTCAAGACGGCCGAGGACAAGGTCAACCAGCAGCTGGCCGCCGGTAGCTGATCCCCGCGTGCGGGGCCGGGTCCCCGGCCCCGCACCGACTCTCGCAGGAGTAACCCTTGGCAGTCCTCACTCTCCCGCCGCCGGCCCAGCGAACGGCTCCTGAGTCCTCGGCCGGGACGAAGCGAAGCCGCAAGCTCCGGGACAACCTCACCGGGCACACGTTCCTGATCGGGGCGGTCCTCTGCTTCGCCCTCTTCATGTGGTACCCGATGATCCGCGGCGTCGTGATGAGCTTCCAGCGCACCCGGCGCGGCGAGACCTCGTGGGTCGGCTGGGACAACTACCTCCGCATCATCGACGACCCGAGCTTCTGGACCGCCTGGAAGAACACCTTCTACTTCACCGGTCTCGCGCTGGTCCTCGGGTTCGCGGTGCCGTTCTTCGTGGCGATCCTGCTCAACGAGTTCCGGCACGCCAAGGGTTACCTGCGGGTCCTGGTCTACCTGCCGGTCATGCTGCCGCCGGCCTCGGCGCTGTTCCTCTTCAAGTTCTACGCGTACGACCCGAGCGAGGCGGGCCTGTTCAACGCCATCCTGAAGGCGCTGCATCTGCCGACGTCGGAGTGGATGCAGTCACCGACGATGACGATGCCCGCCATGGTGCTCGCCTCGACCTGGATGAACATGGGCGGCGCGGTCCTTATCTATCTGGCGGCGCTGCAGAACATCCCCGGCGAACTCTACGAGGCGGCCGAGCTCGACGGCGCCGGCATCTGGAAGCGGATCCGGCACGTCACCATCCCGCAGACCCGGCTGATCCTGGCGCTGCTGGCGATGCTGCAGATCGTCGCCACCATGCAGCTGTTCATCGAGCCGCTGATCCTGGCCAACGGCGCGGGCACCCAGGACTCGGCGACGTCCGTGGCCTACCTCATCTACCAGCACGGCTTCTTCCAGAACGACCTGAACGGCGCCGCCGCACTCGGCGTGATCATGCTCGTGGTGCTGGCCGCCTTCTCCGCCGTGTACGTGCGGCTGAGCACGAAACAGGACTAGGACGACCATGACCCGTACTCTCGTCTCCCACTCCCAGATCCGGCGCGGGCGCGGCAGGTTCCTCTACTGGACGCTGCTCGCGGTGGTGGTCGCGGGCTTCACGCTCGTCTTCCTCGGTCCGCTCTACTGGATGGTCACCGGCGCGCTCAAGTCGGGTCAGGAGATCGCGCAGACTCCGCCCACGCTGTTCCCGAAGGATCCGCAGCTGCAGAACTACGCCGACGCGTGGCACAACCTGGACCTCGCGAAGCTGCTGTTCAACACCTTCTACTACGCGGCCGGCGCGGTGCTGTTCCAGCTGGTGTTCGACACCGCCGCGGCGTACTCGCTCTCCAAACTGCGGCCGGTCTTCGGCAACGCCATCCTCGGCCTGATGCTGGCGACCCTGATGATCCCGGCGATGGTCCTGATCGTCCCGCAGTACGTGACCGTGATCGACCTGCCGATCCTGCACCTGAACCTGCTGGACTCGCCGTTCGCGATCTGGCTGCCGCTGGTGGCGAACGCATTCAACATCTTCCTGCTGAAGCGGTTCTTCGACTCGATCCCCGAGGATCTGATGTCGGCCGCCTTCGTGGACGGCGCGACGCCACTGCGCACCCTGTGGTCGATCATCCTGCCGATGTCGCGCCCGATCCTCGGCGTGGTGTCGATCTTCGCGGTGACCGCGGTCTGGAAGGACTTCCTCTGGCCGAAGCTGGTCATGCCGCACCCGGAGACCCGGACGGTCAGCGTCGGCATCTACGCCTTCGCCGGCGGCACCCCGATGAACGTGGTGATCGCGGCCTCGGTCATCGCCGCGATCCCGACCGTGATCATCTTCCTGATCTTCCAGCGGAACATCATGTCCGGCCTCACCGCGGGCAGCCTCAAAGGCTGAGCCGGCCCGCGGTCAGCAGGCGACGGCGAAGCTGCAACAACGTACCTACGTAGCGACAGAAAGCAGGTGCTCGTGTCCACAGCAGACGCTGGTCCGTGGTGGCGTAGCGCGGTGATCTATCAGGTGTACCCGCGGAGTTTCGCCGACGGCGACGGCGACGGGGTCGGGGACATCGACGGCATCCGCGCCCGCCTGGGCCACCTCCGTGACCTGGGGGTCGACGCGATCTGGATGAGCCCCTGGTACCCGTCCCCGATGGCGGACGCCGGTTACGACGTGGCCGACTTCCGCGACATCGACCCGGTCTTCGGCAACCTGGCGAAGGCCGAGGCGCTGATCACCGAGGCGCACGCGGCCGGCATCCGGATGATCGTCGACATCGTGCCGAACCACATCTCCAGCGCGCACCCGTGGTTCCAGGCAGCCCTCGCCTCCCCGGACGCCCCGGAGCGGGAGTACTTCTGGTTCCGCAAGAGCGAGCAGATGCCGACGAACTGGCAGGGCGAGTTCGGCGGCACCACCTGGACCCAGGTCGGCGACCACTGGTACCTGCACCTGTTCACCCCGGAGCAGCCGGACCTGAACTGGGAGCACCCGGTGGTGCAGGCCGAGTTCGAGGACATCCTGCGGTTCTGGTTCGACCGCGGCGTCGACGGCATCCGGATCGACTCGGCGGCGCTGCTGCACAAGGACCCGGCGCTGCCCGAGGTCGCCGAGGGCGCCCCGCACCCGTTCCACGACCTCGACCGGGTGCACGACGTCTACCGGTCGTGGCGGCGGATCGCCGACGAGTACCCGGACCGGGCGCTGATCGGCGAGGTGTGGATGCCCGAGGTCGAGCGGTTCACCAACTATCTGCGCGCCGACGAGTTGCACGCGGCGTTCAACTTCGACTTCCTCGGGTGCGCGTGGGACCCGTACCTGATGAGGGCCTGCATCGACCGCACGCTGGAGGCACATGCACAGGTCGGCGCACCGCCCACCTGGGTGCTCTCGAACCACGACGTGACCCGCCACGTCACCCGGTACGGCCGCGCCGACACCACGTTCAGCTTCGACAACAACCTCGACGGCACCCCGGTCGACCTGGAGCTCGGCACCCGCCGGGCCCGCGCGGCCGCGCTGCTCTCGCTCTCGCTGCCCGGCGCCGCTTACGTCTACCAGGGCGAGGAGCTGGGCCTCTGGGAGAACGAGAACATCCCGGTGGAGCAGATCCAGGACCCGATGTACGGCCGCCGCGGCCACACCCGTGACGGCTGCCGGGTGCCGCTGCCCTGGTCCGGCGACGAGCCGCCGTTCGGTTTCAGTGTGGGCGCTCCCTGGCTTCCCCAGCCCGCGGAGTGGAAGGACCGGACCGTCCAGGCGCAGACCGGCGACCCCAGCTCGATGCTGGAGCTCTACCGCTCGGCGATCGCGCTGCGCCGGGCCGAGCCGGGCCTGCACGCCGACGACTTCGCCTGGCTCGACGCCGGCAAGGACGTCCTCGCCTACTCGCGCGGCGACGATTTCGCCTGCGTGCTCAACCTCTCCGGCGCACCGATCCCCCTGCCGGAGCACGAGAACTGTCTGCTCGCCAGCGGCCCGCTCGACGGTGACCTCATCCCCCAGGACACCGCCGTCTGGCTGCGCCTGCGATAGGGCGTTCCCTGGGCGTCCCGGTTCCACCGCCGGGGCGCCCGCGAAGAGCAGAGAGGAAAAGGAAACCGGGGGCTGGCCACACCAAGGAAGGGACTCATGGCCAACCGCACCGCCCCACTATCGGTACTAGCCGCCGCTGTCCTCGCGGCATCGTTCACCGCGGTCGTCACCTGGACCGCCGGTCCGGCACAGGCGGCCGGGCTCTCCCCCTTCGACATCACCGGGCGCGGCGCGACGGTGCCGTTCACCGAGATCGAGGCCGAGAAGGCGGCACACACCGGCACCTCCACCGGAACCAGCCGCGTCTACGGCACCCTCTCCTCGGAGGCCTCCGGCCGGGAGGCGATCACCCTCGACGCGGCGGGTGAATACGTCGAGTTCACCCTGACCAAGCCGGCCAACGCGGTGACTTTCCGGTACAGCATCCCGGACGGGCGTAACGCCTCGATCGACCTGCGCACCGGCTCGACGCTGATCAAGTCGGTGCCGGTCACCTCGAAATACGCCTGGTACTACGGCTACTACCCGTTCACCAACAACCCGGCCGACGGGCGGCCGCACCACTTCTACGACGAGGCCCGGGCGATGTTCGGGACCACGTACCAGGCCGGCACCAAGATCCGGCTGCAGGTGAGCTCGACCGCCCAGTCGCCCAGCTTCACCATCGACCTGGCCGACTTCGAGAACGTGCCGGGACCGATCGGCAAGCCGTCCGGCGCGATCGACGTGGTCGCCGACTACGGCGCGGATCCCACCGGCGCCACCGACTCGACCGCGAAGTTCCAGGCCGCGGTGAACGACGGGGCGTCCTCCGGCCGGGTCGTCTACGTGCCGCAGGGCACCTTCACCCTCTACAGCCACGTGATCGTCGACCGGGTCACGCTGGCCGGCGCCGGACCCTGGTACACCGTGCTGGGCGGGCGCCATCCCACCCAGCGCCACCTGGCCGCCGGCATCTACGGCAAGTACGTCTCCGAGGGCGGCCCGAGCCAGAACGTGACCGTCCGCGACCTGGCGATCATCGGTGACATCCAGGAACGGGTGGACGAGCACCAGGTCAACGCCTTCGGCGGGGCGATGTCGAACTCCACCATCGACAACGTGTGGATGCAGCACACCAAGGTCGGCGCGTGGATGGACGGCCCGATGGACCGCTTCACCATCAAGAACAGCCGGATCCTGGACCAGACCGCGGACGGCGTGAACTTCCACATCGGGGTCACCAACTCCACGGTCACCAACACGTTCGTCCGCAACACCGGCGACGACGCCCTGGCGATGTGGGCGGAGAACGTGCCGAACGTCGGCAACCGCTACCCGGGCGTGACCGGCCCGACCGCGGTGGCCGGCACCTGGACGCTGGCCCGCAACACGCTGATCCGGGCCGGCAACTCCGACTACAACTGGAACTTCGGCATCGGCGCGATCTGGTTCTGGCCGGACCAGGCCCCGATCACCGGCGCCACCATCAACATCACCGACACCGACATCCTGGACAGCTCGTACGCGGCCCTCCAGTGGATCGGCGGCCAGACCAGCGGCCTGAACCTGACCAACGTCACCATCTCCGGGGCCGGCACGTTCGCGTTGCAGGCGCAGTCCCCGGTGTCGGCGCGGTTCACCAATGTCCGGGCCAGCGGGATCGCGCAGAGCCAGACGGTCTACAACTGCACCGGCTCCGGTCTGCAGATCACCGACGGTGGCGGCAACTCGGGCTGGTCGACCGCGAACCCGTACTGCGGGCCGTGGCCGGCGCCGCAGTACGGCACCACCCCGACCACGCCCCCGACGAGCACTCCGCCGCCGACGGGAAACCTCGCTGCCGGCCGGCCGGTGACCGCGACCAGTCAGACCCAGGTCTACGCGCCGGGCAACGCCACCGACGGCAACCCGAGCACCTACTGGGAGAGCGGCAACAACGCCTTCCCGCAGTCGATCACCGTGGACCTCGGCCAGAGCCGCCAGGTCGGCCGGATCGTGCTGAAGCTCCCGCCGGCCACCGCGTGGGCCACCCGCACGCAGACGCTGTCCGTGCTGGGCAGCACCGACGGATCCGCGTTCAGCACGATCAGGAGCAGTGCCGGCTACACCTTCGACCCGGCGAGCGGCAACACCGCCACCGTCACGCTCACCGCGACGACGCAGCGCTACCTGCGCCTGACCTTCACCGGGAACACCGGCTGGCCGGCCGGCCAGCTGTCCGAGTTCGAGGTCTACGCCTGATCCCCACGCGGGCCGCGTCCCACCGATCGCGGCCCGCGTGGCCCCCGAAAGAAATCCCGAAGAAAGGTGCGCTCCCCACCATGTCCAGATTGAGACGAAAAGTCTTAGCGGTCGCCGCGGCCGCGGGCGTCGTCGCCGCGCTCGTCCACGCGCCGGCCGCCTCCGCCGCCGGGCCGAACCTGGCCGCCGGCAAGACCTTCAGCGCCAGCAGCTTCACCGACGTCTACCCGGCCGGCAACGCCGGCGACGGCAACGCCAACACCTACTGGGAGAGCAACAACAACGCCTTCCCGCAGTGGCTGCAGGTCGACCTCGGCACCGCGACCCAGGTCAACCAGGCCGTCCTCAAGCTGCCGCCGGCCGCCGCCTGGGCCACCCGCACCCAGACGCTGACCATCCAGGGCAGCACGAACGGCACCTCGTTCAGCACGCTCAAGGCCTCCGCCGGGTACACGTTCAACCCGGCGAGCGGCAACACGGTGACCGTCGACTTCACCGCGGCGAGCGCCCGGTTCGTCCGGCTGAACTTCACCGGCAACACCGGCTGGGCCGCGGGCCAGCTCTCCGAGTTGGAGATCTACGGCCCGGTGAGCGGGGACAGCCAGGCGCCGAGCGCGCCCGGCAACCTCGCCTACACTCAGCCGGCGAGCGGGCAGATCCGGCTCAGCTGGAACGCGTCGAGCGACAACGTCGGCGTGACCGGCTACGACGTCTACGCCAACGGGCAGCTCCGCACGTCGCTCGGCAATGTCCTGACCTGGACCGACACCCAGCCGGACAGCGCGACGGTGTCGTACTACGTCCGGGCCAAGGACGCGGCCGGGAACGTCTCGGCGAACAGCAACACGGTGACCCGCACCGGGGCGACCGGGGACAGCCAGGCGCCGACCACGCCGGGCACGCTCTCCTACACCCAGCCGGCCGCCGGGCAGATCCGCCTCGCGTGGGGCGCGTCCACCGACAACGTGGGCGTGACCGGCTACAACGTCTACGCCAACGGGACGCTCGCGACCACGGTCACCGGGCTTACCTGGACCGACAGCCAGCCGGCCACGGCGACCGTGTCGTATTACGTCAAGGCGCGGGACGCGGCCGGCAACGAGTCGGCGGCGTCGAACACGGTGACCCGCACCGGCACGCCGGGCACCGGGTCGAACCTCGCGGTGGGCAAGCCGATCGAGGCGTCGTCGACCATCCACACGTTCGTCGCCGGCAACGCGAACGACAACGACACGGCCACCTACTGGGAGGGCAGCGCGTACCCGGCGAACCTGACGGTCAAATTGGGCGCCAACGCGACCGTGTCGTCCGTGGTGGTCAAGCTCAACCCGGCCACCGAGTGGGGCACGCGGCAGCAGGCCTTCTCGATCCTCGGGCGGGAACAGTCGACCTCCGGGTTCAGCACGATCACCGGCTCGGCGACGTACACCTTCAACCCGGCCAGTGGCAACACCGTGACCGTCCCGGTCAGCGCGACCGCCTCGGACCTGCGTCTCTCCTTCACCGCCAACACCGGCGCGCCGAGCGGACAGGTCGCGGAGTTCCAGGTGATCGGCACGCCGGCGCCCAACCCGGACCTCACGGTCACCGCCATGTCGTTCTCCCCGGCCACGCCGGTCGAGACCGACGCGATCACGGTGTCGGCCACGGTCCGCAACGCGGGCACGGCCGCTTCACCGGCCTCCAACGTCAACATCTACCTGGGTACGACCAGAGCGGGCACCGCTTCGGTGGGTGCTCTCGCCGCCGGCGCCTCGACCACGGTCTCGGCCTCGATCGGGGCCCGTGACGCGGGCACCTACGGGCTGTCGGCGAAGGTCGACGAGGCGAACACCGTCGTTGAGATCAATGACGCCAACAACGCCTACACCAACCCGTCCTCGCTCGTGGTGGCGCAGGTCAGCAGCTCCGACCTGGTCGCCTCGACGGTCAGCTGGTCCCCGGGCAACCCGGCGGCCGGCAACACGGTCACGTTCTCGGTGGTGCTGAGGAACCAGGGCAGCGCGGCGACGACCGGCGGTGCGCACGGCGTCACCCTGACCGTGCTGAACGGCACCTCGGTGGTCCGTACCCTGACCGGCTCGTGGACCGGAACCCTGGCGGCCGGCGCGTCCTCGCCGGCGATCAACCTGGGCACCTGGACCGCGGCGAACGGCCGGTACACGGTCCGGACCGTGGTCGCGGCCGACGGCAACGAGCTGGCGGTCAAGCAGGCCAACAACACCAGCGAGAAGCCGTTCTTCGTGGGCCGCGGCGCGAACATGCCGTACGACATGTACGAGGCCGAGGACGGCCAGACCGGCGGCGGCGCGGCCGTGGTCGGTCCGAACCGGACGGTCGGCGACCTGGCCGGTGAGGCTTCCGGGCGCCGGGCGGTCACGCTCAACCAGACCGGGTCGTACGTGCAGTGGACCACCCGGGCGGCGACGAACACCGTGGTGGCCCGCTTCTCCATCCCGGACGGCACGAACAGCTCGATCAACGTCTACGTCAACGGGTCGCTGAACCGGACCCTGCCGCTGACCTCCAAGTACGCGTGGCTCTACGGCAACGAGACCAACCCGCAGAACTCGGGCACCGGCCCGCGCCACATCTACGACGAGGCGAACATCATGCTGACCGGCTCGTTCCCGGCGGGCAGCACTCTTCGCCTCCAGAAGGATTCCGGCAACTCCGGCAACATCGCGATCGACTTCATCAACACCGAGCAGGTCGCTCCGGTCGCCAACCCGGACCCGGCCCGGTACGTCGTGCCCACCGGTTTCGACCACCAGTCGGTGCAGACCGCGCTGGACACCGCTCGTCAGGACAGCACCAAGATCGGTGTCTACCTGCCGGCCGGTGACTACCAGACGGCCAACAAGTTCCAGGTGTACGGCAAGTCTCTGCGGGTCATCGGCGCCGGCCCCTGGTACACCCGGTTCCACACGCCGTCGACGCAGTCCGAGACGGACGCCGGCTTCCGGGCCGACGCCACCGCCAACGGGTCGACGTTCGCGAACTTCGCGTTCTTCGGCAACTACACGATCCGCATCGACGGCCCCGGCAAGGTGTTCGACCTGGCCAACGTCGCCGACATCACGATCGACAACATCTGGGCCGAGCACACGGTGTGCCTCTACTGGGGCGCCAACACCGACCGGATGAAGATCACCAACTCGCGGATCCGGAACATGTTCGCCGACGGCGTAAACATGACCAACGGCAGCACCGACAACCTGGTCGACAACAACGACGCCCGGGCGACCGGTGACGACAGCTTCGCGCTGTTCTCGGCCATCGACGCCGGCGGCTCCGACGAGATCAACAACGTCTACTCGAACCTCTCGTCGACGCTGACCTGGCGTGCCGCGGGCCTCGCGGTCTACGGCGGGTACGCCAACACGTTCAAGAACATCTACATCGCGGACACCCTGGTCTACTCGGGCATCACGATCAGCTCGCTGGACTTCGGTTACCCGATGAACGGATTCGGCGCCAGCCCGCCGACCGTGTTCGACAACATCTCGATCGTCCGGGCGGGTGGCCACTTCTGGGGCAACCAGGTCTTCCCGGCGATCTGGGTGTTCTCCGCGTCGAAGGTCTTCCAGGGCATCCGGGTGTCGAACGTCGACATCGTCGACCCGACCTACTCCGGGATCATGTTCCAGACCAACTACGTGGGCGGTCAGCCGCAGAACCCGATCAAGGACATCGTGTTCACCAACGTGTCCATCAGCGGGGCCCGGCAGAGCGGCGACGCCTACAACGCCAAGTCCGGTTACGGCATCTGGGCCAACCCGATGCCGGAGGCCGGGCAGGGTCCCGCGGTCGGCTCGGCGACCTTCACCAACCTGCAGCTGAGCAACAACTACCGGGACATCGAGAACCCGACCAGCACGTTCACCATCATCCGCAACTGACCGGCAGCCGGGGCCCGCGTCACGGGACGCGGGCCTCGGCCCAGCCGCTACCCGACTGCCCCTCGCCCACCCACAACACCCGCCGACAGCCCCCAATCCGGCTGACGCCCAGCGCTGCCTCACGCGCCCACACACAACACCCGCCGACAGCCTGGCTGGCTGGCTGGCTGGCTGGCTGGCTGGGGAGTGTCCGCTCATGAGCGCACGCCGATCTTGGTCGGCTGCCCCTCAATGCTGTTCTGCGCCGATGCAGGCAGCCCTGGCGGTCAGCCGGTTCGTCCGGCTGCGCCTGAGGGTTGCTTCGGCCGGCCCGAGACGACACTGACAGTCAGCCGGGAGGGGTTCCACCGTTCGTTGGACAGTCCCGCTGGTTGATAGCGAGCGGGCCTGTGGACGACGCCCGGGGCGGCTTGGTGGGTCGGCGGGTGGCCATGTGGACGGCGCGGATGTGCGTATGCAGGGGTGTCAGGCGGCGGGCAGGGAGGAGACCGGGCGGGGGTCGCCCAGGATCGGGTCGACCTCGTACATGCGGGCCTCGGCGAGGTCGAAGTACATGCCGGCCAGGCGTAACCGGCCGGCCGCCTCCGCGGCGCGCACGGTGGGATAGGTTCGCAGGTTGGCGAGCTGGTTGAGCACGTTGTCGGTGCAGCAGCGCTCCTCGTCGGCCGGGTCGGTGAACCGTACGCCGGAGTGCGCCAGCCAGTCGCCGAGCGCCGAGCCGGGCCGGGCGGCGTTGCTCATCAGGGCCCGGACCGCGCCGCAGCCGGAGTGGCCGCAGACGGTGATCGTGGTGACGCCGAGGACGTCGACCGCGTACTCGATCGCGGCGCCGACCGAGACGTCGCCGACGGCGTGCGGCGGGACGATGTTGCCGATGTTGCGGACGCAGAACAGGTCGCCTGGCCCGCTCGCAGTGATCAGGTTGGGCACCAGCCGCGAGTCGGCGCAGGTGATGAAGAGCTGCTGCGGGCGCTGCCCGTCCCGGGCCAGGTCGGCCAGGTGCGGCCGGACCAGCGGCGCGACCGTGCGCTCGAACTCGGCGATCCCGGCCTCCATGGCGCCGCGCCGCTGCTGGTCCATGTCCTGCCAGCGTGACCAGGAGCCGACCAGCCGGGGAGTGCGCTTGCCGCCGCCCAGCCGGCCCGAGGTGGCCTGGTGGAACCAGGAGTCGTGCACCTCCCGGATCCGCACCCGGCCGCCGGCCCGCTCGTAGCCCTCCCGCCAGTCGCGGATCGTCTCGAACGCCCCGTGGTCCAGGTAGTCCAGGTGCAGCTCGATGTCGACGTCGGCGGCCGGCGGCAGGGCGCCGAGCTCCCGGGTGAGCCGGGCCGACTCGACGAAGGCCAGGGTGCCGTGGATGGTGACCAGCCACTCCCCCGGCGCCCGCTCGACCCGGCGGATCTCGCAGCGGGTGAGACGCCAGAGGATCATCACGGCGGCGGTGACCATGCCGAGCGCCACCCCGGTGAGCAGGTCGGTGAAGACCACGCCGAGCGCGGTGACCAGGTAGGTGGGCAACTCCCGGTGCCGGGCGTAGGTGCGGATCTGGGCGAGGCTGACCAGCCGCAGGCCGACCACGATCAGCACGGCCGCCAGCACCGCCATCGGGATGGTCTCCAGCAGGTCGGTCCAGAGCAGCACGAACGCCGCGATCCACACGCCGTGCAGGATCGTCGAGGCCCGAGTACGGGCGCCGGCCGCCACGTTGGTGGAACTGCGCACGATCACCCCGGTCACCGGCAGACCGCCGAGCAGCCCGGAGGTGGTGTTGGCGGCGCCCTGGGCGACCAGTTCCCGGTTGAGGTTGGCCCGGGGTCCGTCGTGCAGCCGGTCCACGGCGACCGCGGAGAGCAGCGACTCGACGCTCGCGACCAGGGCGATGGTCACGACGGCGAGGACGATCTCGCGGATCGGGGCGTCCGGCCAGGCCGGCCGGATCAGGTTGGCCAGCGGTTCGTCGGGCAGCCGGACCCGCTCCACGTCGGCGCCGAGCACCGCGGCCAGGGCGGTCACCGACACCACCGCGACCAGGGCGGCGGGCAGCAGCGAGACCCGGACCAGGCGGGGCCAGGCCAGCAGGATCGCGACGGTGAGGGCACCGAGCACCGCGGCGACGCCGTGATGGGCGGCGAGCTGGGCGGGCAGTTCGCGCAGGTTCTGCCAGGCGGAGCTCTGCGGGGCGCCGCCGAGCATCACGTGCACCTGGCTGAGCGCGATGACCAGACCGATGCCGGCGAGCATGCCGTGCACGACGGCGGGCGACAGGGCGAGGGCGGCACGGCCGAGCCGGGACACCCCGAGAAGTATCTGGATGAGGCCGGCGACCGCGACGATGGCGGCGGTGCCGGCGAAGCCGAAGTTGGCGACGGCGCCCGCGACGATCACGGTGAGACCGGCGGCGGGGCCGCTGACCTGCAACGGGGCGCCGCCCAGGGCGCCGGCGACGATGCCGCCGACGACGGCGGCGACCAGTCCCGCGAGCAGCGGGGCTCCGGAGGCCGCGGCGATGCCGAGGGACAGCGGGATGGCGATCAGGAACACGACGATTGACGCCGGCAAGTCCCGGCGCATGAACTGCGTCAAGTCGGACATATCGGCAAAGTACCGAAGAGTGGTTAACGGGTCATTACGTGTCGGGCCCTTACCGGCAAAACACAGCAAATTGCCGCTTGGCACCCAGCCAGTACGCAGATTCGTACGGTATGCACGCTTTTATTCGGCTGACAGCCAGTGCTGTCTCCGCGGCGCGGAGACAGCACTGAGCGTCAGCCGCAGAAACACGAACGGCCGCGCGACCGAGGTCGCGCGGCCCGGGAACGTCGGGAGGGTCGGGCCGTCCAGACGTCCTTTTTGGACTCGTACATGTGCCGGCGGGTCATCGGGAC
>NZ_JBEZZB010000023.1:0-64231 GCF_040638955.1 Actinoplanes sp. NPDC024001 | reverse complement strand
TTCCGCCGCTTACCCCCCGGGGCTCCCCCGGCGCGCCTCCAAACCCCCCTCCGCCCCCCCCAACAAAATCACCCGCCCCCCCCCCCGCGGCCCCGCGGCCGGGGAACGACGGGAGGGTCAGGCCTTCCAGACGTCCTTGTTCGACTCGTACATGTCCCGCAGGATCATCGGGACGTCGTAGGTGACCTTCCAGTCCGGGTAGTGCTCCTCGAACCGGGCGGTGCTGCTGATCCACCACTGGTGGTCGCCCATCCGGTTCTCCGGCACGTACTCGGTCTTCGCCTCGACACCGGCGATCTGCGAGGCGATCTGGAACGCCTCCAGGACGCTGCAGTTCGAGGTGCGCCCGCCGCCCATGTTGTAGATCTCGGCGACCCGCGGGGCCCTGTGGAACGCCTCGAACGCGGTGATCAGGTCGTGCGAGTGGATCGCGTCGCGGACCTGCTTGCCCTTGTACCCGAAGATCCGGTAGAGCCGCTGCTCCATCACGCAGCGCATCACGTACGCCAGGAAGCCGTGCAACTCGGCGGCCGAGTGCCCGGGCCCGGTCAGCGTGCCGCCCCGGAACACCGCGGTGGGCATGTCGAAGTAACGGCCGTACTCCTGCACCATGACGTCGGCCGCGACCTTCGACGCCCCAAAGATCGAGTGCATGCTGCTGTCGATCGTCATGGTCTCGTCGATGCCGCCGAACCACTTGTGGTCCTCGGGCAGCTCCCACCGGGTCTCGTGCTCGACCAGCGGCAGCGAGTTGGGCGTGTCCCCGTAGACCTTGTTGGTCGAGGTGAAGATGAACGGCGCGTCGATCGCGTGCTTACGGGCAGCCTCGAGCATGTTGATCGTGCCGACCGCGTTGACGTCGAAGTCGGTGAACGGCTCGCGCGCGGCCCAGTCGTGGCTCGGCTGCGCGGCGGCGTGGATGACCAGGCCGATGTTGCTGCCCAGGCCGGCGAAGAGGCGGTCCAGGCCGTCCCGGTCGCGGATGTCGATCGAGTGGTGGGTGTAGCGGTCGCCGATCTCCTTGGTCAGCCGCTCCAGGTTCCACTTCGTCGAGCCGTCGGCGCCGAAGAAGTAGCCCCGCATGTCGTTGTCGACGCCGACCACGTCCATGCCGAGCCCGGCGAAGTGCCGGACCGCCTCGGAACCGATCAGGCCGGCCGAGCCGGTGATTACGACGACGCTGCTCATCAGGACCTCCGCGGGGTGTCGGTCGCCACGGGCCGAGAGTACAGAGGGTCACCACGCTGCCCGTGGCCCGGTCCGGGGTGTCGCGATCGTGATGCTTGACCGGGGCGCGAAACGGGCACGTCACAGATTCGCCACATCCGATCGGAAGGCTCCGGCGGATAAGGACCCTTTGCCGGATCTAGCTCAGAGGCGGTCGCGATGACGGAGTCTCTCCAAGTCCCCCACCCACACGTCCCCGGCCAGTCTTCGCTCACCCTCGGCGTCGAGGAGGAGCTGCACGTGGTCGACCTCGCCACGCGCGAGCTCGTACCCCGGGCCCCGGAGATCCTGGACCGGCTGGACAGCGCGCACTTCTCCGCCGAGCTGCACCGCTCGGTGGTGGAGACCAACACACCGGTGAGCGCGACGCTGGATGATCTGCGAGACGGCGTCGCGCAGCGGCGACGGACCGCGATCGGCGTCGCCGAGTCGCTCGGCCTGGGCCTGGTCGCCGCCGGCACGGTGCCGCTGGTCGACCTGGACTCGATGCCGATCACGCCGACCTCGCGCTACCACCGGATGCTGCACGAATATCAGATGCTCGTCCGTGAGCAGCTGATCTGCGGCACGCAGGTGCACGTCGGCGTGCCCGACCGGGACGAGGCGGTGGCGGTCGCCCAGCGGGTCGCGCCGGCGCTGCCGGTGCTGCTGGCGCTCTCCACGAGCTCGCCCTACTGGATGGGTGAGGACTCCGGCTACGCCAGCGTCCGCTCGCTGGTCTGGATGCGCTGGCCGACCGCCGGGGACAGCGGGCCGCTCGCCTCCGCCGCGGAGCACGAGGCGCTGGTCAGCGACCTGATCGCCTCCGGGACGATCAGCGACCCGAAGATGGTCTACTTCGACGTCCGCCCGTCGGCGCACGTGCCCACCGTGGAGCTGCGGGTCACCGACGCGAGCCCGGACACCGAGACGGTCGTCCTGATCGCCGGGATCTTCCGCGGCCTGGTCCTGCGCGCGCTGCAGGACCACCGCGAGGAGCGGCCGATGTTCGCCACCGCGCCGCCGCTGCACCGGGCCGCGATGTGGCGGGCGGCTCGGTCGGGGATGGAGGGTGACCTGCTCGACCTGCCCCGCTCCCCGGTTCCGGTGCCCGCCGCCCTCGCCGTCGAGCGGCTGATCGCCGACATCCGCCCCCAGCTGGAGGAGCTGGGCGACTGGGACCAGGTCTACGACCTCGCCGTGCGCGCGATCAGCCAGGGCAGCTCGGCGGCTCGCCAGCGCCGGGCGCTGGCCCGCCGCGGACGGCTCTCCGACGTGGTGGACATGCTGGTGGCCGACACCCGCGGCGGCGTCACCGGCGCCGGTCCGGCCGGCACGCCGGCGCCGGCTCGCATCGAGGCGTACGTGGCGGACGGCGACGAAGCCTTCCCCGGCGGGCGGGTGTCACCGGCCTACGCCGGGATCCTGCCGGTGCTGACCTCGCTCGGAGCAACCGGGCTGCGGCATCGCGAGGACGTCCGCGACGACGAGCAGCGCGCCCGCGGCATCACGTTCAGCGTGGCCGGCGAGGCGGCGACCCGGCTCTTCCCGTTCGACCTGGTGCCCCGGATCGTGCCCGCCGACGACTGGCGCGGGCTGCGCGAGGGCCTGGTGCAGCGGGTCCGCGCGTTGGACGAGTTCCTCAACGACGTCTACGGCGAGCGGCAGATCGTGGCCGACGGGGTCGTCCCGGAATGGGTGATCAACGGGTCGCCGGAGCTGCGGGCCAGCGGCGCGCTGGTCCACCGCCGCGCGGTGCGCACCCAGGTGGCCGGCGTGGACCTGGTCCGCGACGGCGACGGCAACTGGTGCGTGCTGGAGGACAACCTGCGGGTGCCGTCCGGGATCGCCTACGCGATGCAGAACCGGCGGCTCACCTGGAGCGTGCTGCCCGAACTCCCCCGCCCGGCCGCCCTGCTCTCGGTGGAGGAGACGCCCCGGCTGCTCAAGCAGGCCCTGCTGGAGGCAGCCGGCCCGGCGGCCGGGGACGACCCGGCGCTGGTGGTGCTCAGCCAGGGCCCGGACGACTCGGCCTGGTTCGAGCACCGGATGCTCGCCGAGGCGATGGGCGTGCCGGTGGTGCGCAGCACCGAGCTCTACGTGGACGACGGCCGGGTGTGGCGGCTGCGCGACGGCCACCGGCACCCGGTCGACGTGATCTACCTGCGGATGGGCGAGGACAGCCTGGTCCACTCGCCCGGCGCGGACGGCATGCCGCTGGGCCCCAGCCTGGTCGCCGCGCTGCACGCGGACACCGTCGTGCTGGCCAACGCGCTCGGCAACGGCATCGGCGACGACAAGGCGGTGTACGCCTACGTGCCCCGCATGATCGAGTACTACCTCGGTGAGAAGCCGCTGCTAGCCGACGTGCCCACCTATCTGTGCGGCATCCCGGAGCAGCGGACCGAGGTGCTCTCCCGGCTGGACGAGCTGGTCTGCAAGCCGGTGGACGGCTACGGCGGCGACCGGATCGTGATCGGCCCGCACGCCTCCGCGCAGGATCTCGAGGCGCTGCGGCGGCAGATCCAGACCGCGCCGCACCGCTGGGTGGCGCAGGAGCTGGTCGAGCTCTCCACCCATCCGGTCTTCGACGGCCACCACCTGGCCCCGCGCCACGTCGACCTGCGGGCCTTCGTGTTCACCGGCGCCCAGTCGTCGGTGGTCGCCCCGGCGGCGCTGACCCGGGTGGCACCGGCCGGAAGCATGATCGTCAATTCGTCGCGCGGCGGCGGATCCAAGGACACCTGGTTGCTCGGCTAAGGAGGCCAATTTCATGTGCGGAATCGCCGGAGAACTCTGCTACGGCGACCGGCCCGCGGACACCGGCGCCGTCCGGCGGATGCTGCCCTGCCTGGAGTCGCGAGGGCCGGACGGCGAGGGGCTGTGGGAGCACGGCCGGATCGTCCTCGGTCACCGGCGCCTGAAGATCATCGACCTGTCCGAGAAGGGCGGTCAGCCGATGACCGACCACGAGCTCGGGCTGACCGTCGTCTTCAACGGCTGCATCTACAACTACCAGGCGCTGCGCGAGGAGTTGACCGCCGCCGGGTACCGCTTCTTCTCCACCTCGGACACCGAGGTGATCCTGAAGGCGTACCACCGGTGGGGCGCCGACTGCGTCACCCACTTCCTGGGGATGTTCGCCTTCGCGGTCGCCGAGCACGACAGCGGGACGGTCACGCTGGCTCGGGACCGGCTCGGGATCAAGCCGCTCTACCTGGCCGAGTCGCCGGGGCGGCTGCGCTTCGCGTCGACCCTGCCGGCGCTGCTCGCGGCCGGCGGCGTGGACACCACCATCGACAAGGTGGCGCTGCACCACTACATGACCTTCCACTCGGTGGTCCCGGCGCCACGCACCATCCTCTCCGGGATCCGCAAGCTGCCGCCGGCCACGGTTCGGATCATCCGGGCGGACGGTACGTCGACCGAGCGCGTCTACTGGGAGGCGTCGTTCACCCGTACCGTCGACCAGCGGGACTGGGCCGACGCCGTACGCGAGAAGCTGCGCGTCGCGGTGGAGCGCCGGATGGTCGCCGACGTGCCGGTCGGGGTGCTGCTCTCCGGCGGCCTCGACTCGAGCTTCATCGTGGCGCTGCTCGCCGAGCAGGGGCAGGCCGGGCTGACCACGTTCAGCATCGGGTTCGAGTCGGCCGGCGGGGAGAGCGGCGACGAGTTCGCCTACTCGGACCTGATCGCCCGCAAGTTCGGCACCCAGCACCACCAGATCCGGATCGGGAGGGACCGGTTCCTGCCCGCGGTGGAGCGGACCGTGGCGGCGATGAGCGAGCCGATGGTCAGCCACGACTGCATCGCGTTCAACCTGCTCAGTGAAGATGTTGCAAAGCATGTCAAGGTCGTGCAATCTGGGCAGGGAGCGGACGAGATCTTCGCCGGATACAGCTGGTACCCACCCCTCGCCGGAGTGCCCCGGGAGCACGCCGTCGACGCGTACGCGAAGGAGTTCTTCGACCGGCCACACGCGGAGCTGGCCCGGCAGCTGAACCCCGCCTGGCTGGTGGACAGCGACGTCAGTCGCGAATTCGTCGCCGCGAGCTTCGGGCGGCCCGGCGCCACCACCGCCGTCGATGCGGCCCTGCGCCTCGACTCCCAGGTGATGCTCGTCGACGACCCGGTCAAGCGAGTGGACAACATGACGATGGCGTGGGGCCTGGAGGCGCGCGTACCGTTCCTGGATCACGAACTGGTCGAACTCGCGGCGGCCTGCCCGCCCGAGCTGAAACTCGCACAGGACGGCAAGGGAGTGCTCAAGGACGCGGCCCGCGGCCTCGTGCCGGACGAGGTCATCGACCGCCCCAAGGGCTACTTCCCGGTGCCCGGCATCCGGCACCTGGAAGGAGCCATGCTGGACAAGGTCCGCGACGCGCTGCACGCCCCGGCGGCCCGGGACCGGGCACTGTTCCGGCCGGAGTACGTGGAGGCGCTGCTCGCCGACCCGAACACCCCGCGCACCACGCTCGGGGCGAACCAACTGTGGCAGCTCGCGCTGCTGGAAATGTGGCTGCAGGACAAAGGGATCTAGGGGGACGCATGGATGGTCAGCTCCATCGGCTCGACGTCACCACACTGCCGGCCGGCTGGCACACGATCGAGTCGGAGGTGGCCGGCAACTGGTCACCGACGCTCTCGCCGGACGGGCGGCACCTGGCGTACGTCTCCGACCGCGGCGGCGTGCCCGCGGTCTGGGTACAGCCGGTCGGCAGCGAGCTGACCTTCCGCGTCGACACCGGACCGGAACCGGTGGCCGCCGTGCAGTGGTCCTCCGGGGGCGGCTGGCTCGCCTGCCACATCGCCCCCGGCGGATCACCCCGGCACGAGGTGTGGCTGGTCCGGCCGGACGGCACCGGCCTGCACCGGGTCGCCGGCTTCGGCACCGACACCGCCGACACCATGCGCTGGCTGCCCGGCCGGCCGCTGCTGGCGCTCACCGAGAACCTGACCCGGGCCGTGCTCGTCGACGCGGTCAGCGGGGAACGGCGGGTGGTTGCGGAAGGCGCGCTGCTCACGCTCCTCGACGTGGACCCGGCCGGGCGCTTCGCGCTTCTTCGGTACGGGCCACGCGGCGCCCGTCACATCGTGCTGCGCGACCTGTCCACCGGTGTGGAGAAGCCGGTCACCAGCGGCGAACAGGCGATCTTCAGCCCCGGCGGGGGGTGTGTGTACGCGCTCAGCCAGGACGGCGAGTTCCCGGTCCTGCTGCGGATCGCCGGCGACGCGGTGGAGGCGCTGACCAGCCCGGCCGGCGCGCGGGGCGGGGAGGTCGAGACGTTCGCGGTGACCGCTGACGGCCGTACGGCTGCGATCCTGTGGAACGTGCGCGGCGGCGAGTCGGAGGTCGCGCTGCTCGACCTCGACCACGACGGTGATCGCGTGCCGAGCGTGCTCGCGCCGCTGCCCGGCCCGGTGGTCAGCGGGCTCGCGTGGAGCTTCGACGGGTCGGCGCTGGCGTTCACCGCCGAAGGCCCCGGGCAGCCGCACGGCGTCTGGGTCTGCGAGCGTGACGGCAGTGACGTGCGGAAGGTGGCCGCCCTGCCGACCGCGCCGGACGCGGTCCGGCCCACCCTGGAGACGTTCGCGGCGCACGACGGGCTGACGCTCACCGGCTGGCTGTTCCGGCCGGCCGGCACGGGCCCGCATCCGACCGTGCTGTGGCTGCACGGTGGGCCGGAGGCGCAGGAGCGGCCCGGCCACGGACCGCTCTTCCAGTCGCTGGTGAACCGGGGCATCGCGGTCTTCGCGCCGAACGTGCGAGGCTCGTCGGGGTTCGGGCGGTCGTTCGTCGACGCGGACAACGGGGCGCTGCGGTATGCGGCGATCGAGGACGTGCGCTCGTGCGTCACCCATCTGCGGTCCGCCGGGATCGCCGGGCGGGTCGGGATCATGGGACGGTCCTACGGTGGATATCTGACGCTGGCCGCGCTGACGACTTTCCCCGATTTGTTCGACGTCGGCATTGACGTCTGCGGCATGTCCAACTTTTCCACGTTTTATCAGCATACCGAGCCGTGGATCGCGGCCGCCGCCGTCAGCAAGTACGGTGATCCGGTCCGCGATGCCGAGCTGCTGCATGATCTCTCCCCGATGACCCGGATCGATCGGTTGCGCACGCCGCTGATGGTCGTCCACGGCGAGAACGACAGCAATGTGCCGGTGATCGAGGCAGAACAGGTCGTCGCCGCCCTGGCCGAGCGCGGCGTCCCGCACCGATACCTGCTCTTCCCCAACGAGGGGCATGAGCTGCTGCACCGCTCGTCCCGCGCCCAGTACCTGCAGGCCACCATCGAATGGCTGGAGACCTACCTGCTGCCCTGAGCGCCGCTCCACCCGCCCCTCCGCCGGCCGGCTAGCCCGCCCGCTCCGCCCCCTTCTCCCCGCCTACTCCTCTGCTCGCCCGCCCTTCGCCGACCGCTCGCTAGCCCCGCCCGCTTCCCCGCCGCTTGCCGTCATCCGCCGGTCCTTCCTGCGAGATCTTGGCGAGTTCGGGCGGGTATGTGGGCGTAGCTTGCCTAGATCTCGCGCGGGTTATCCACAGGGCGAGCCGGGTGGCGGCGGGAGCGGTCAGAGTGGGGCGGTGCCGACGGACGACAAGGATGAGCTGGCTCGGGTGAGAGCCGAGCAGTCCGGGGTGCTCACCACGGCACAGGCCGTCGACCTCGTCGGGCGTTCCGCTCTTCGGCGGCACCTCAACCAGGAGCGGTGGCGATCGGTTTGCCGGGGCATCGTCCTGACGGGGAACGGGCAGCTCACTCGCTCGCAGCAGCTATGGGTGGCGACGCTCGCGGCCGGGCCAGGGGCACGGCTGGCGGGCCGGGCCGCCGCGACCGAGGCCGGCGTCAAGGGCCTCGCCGCTGAACCGCTCGATGTGCTGATCCCCGCCGAACGCCACCGATCCGGACGGCTGGCCCGGCTGCCGGCAGACATGGCGAGAGTGCGGGTGCACCGGACGAGCGTGTTGCCGGCGGAGCATCTCCAGCTCGGCCGCCCGCCCCGAACCACATCCGCGCGGGCGGTGGTCGACGCGGCGTCCTGGGCAGGCGGACCACGCGAGTCGCAGATGATCATCTTGAGTGCCTGCCAGCAGCGGCGGGTCACACCGGAGCGGTTGCGTGCGGTGCTGGGGCGGCTTCCCGTTCTCCGGCGGCGGCGCCTGATCGCGGCGACGATCGCCGACGTGGAAGGTGGCGTCGGGGCACACTCGGAAGCCGACTTCCTCACGCTCTGCCGGAGGCACAGTCTGCCTCGCCCCGACATGCAGGAACAGCGCCCCGACACCACCGGGCGGATGCGCTATCTCGACGCGTATTGGCGTGCCGCCCGCCTTCATGTGGAGATCGACGGGTCACATCACATGGACGTCCGGCAGTGGAGCGCCGACATGCTCCGGCAGAACCGGATCTGGATCAGCGGTGACCGCATCCTGCGGTTCCCGGCATGGCTCGTCCGATCCGAACCAGCCGCAGTGGCCGCCCAGCTCCGCGAGGCGCTGGCAACCGCCCCAAACCCCTACCCCTGACCCGCCCGCCCTCGCCTCACCCGCCCCACCCCTCGCCTCACCCCGCCTCACCCCGCCGCGCCACGCCCCACCTCACCGCACCCCGCCACGCCTCGCCCCCAGCGCACCCCACCGCGCCTCGCCCCGCCTCGCCCCGCCTCGCCCCGCCGCGCCGCGCCGCGCCGCGCCGAGATCTTGGCTAGTACGGGCCTATATATGGGCGCAAGTTGCCTAGATCTCCAGGTTTGGGCACGTCGGCGGGGCGAGGGATGCCACAGCCGGAAGCCTGATCCGGGTTGCTGCATTCGCCGAGCTGCGAGCCGGTGGCAAGGCATGCGCGCCCGCAGAAGGGCAGCCCTCTCACCCCGGTAACCAGGGTGACCTGCGAGGCGGGCCGCGGACGGCGCGGGATGAGCGGCGTGAAGCGCACTGTGGGCGGGACGAGCAGCGCGAAGCCGCACTGTGGGCGGGACCAGCAACGCGAAACCGCACCGTGAGCGGGCCCAGCAACGCGAAACCGCGCTGGGAGTGGGACCAGCAGCGCGAAGCCGAGCTACGAACGGGATGAGCGGGCATGAGGGCACGCAGTGAGGGGGACGAGCGGCGTGAGGCGCGCCGGGGGCGGGATGAGCAGCTTGAGGGCGCGCTGGGGGCGGACAGCGAGCAACGACGCGCGCTGGATTGGGATGGTTGGGGGGCAGTGAGCAGGCGCACGTTGCAGGGGATCTAGCTGCGAGAAAGGCTGGGAGGGCACGCGCACTCGATCGGAAGGCGGCCCATGCCCCTGCGTCCCGGAGCCCGGGCCTGGGCGGTGTGGTCCGCCGGCCTCGCTGCGTATGTGATTGCTGTCCTGCACCGCACCTCGCTGGGGGTGGCGGGCCTCGACGCGCAGCAGCGGTTCGACGTGGGGGCGAGCGCGCTCGCCAGCTTCGCCGTGTTGCAGCTGGTGGTCTATGCGGGGCTGCAGATTCCGGTGGGTCTGCTGCTTGACCGGTTCGGATCACTGCGGCTGATTCTTTCCGGTGCGCTCGTCATGGCGGCGGGGCAGACGCTGATGGCGTTCACCGATGGCATGAGCGGGGCGGTTCTCGCCCGGGTGCTGGTCGGCGCGGGGGACGCGATGACCTTCATCAGCGTGCTGCGCTTGGTGCCGCACTGGTTCCCGGTGCGGCGGGTGCCGGTGGTGACCCAGTTGACCGGCATCGTGGGGCAGCTCGGGCAGGTGCTCTCGGCCGTACCGTTGGCGGCTCTGCTGGCCGGGCCCGGCTGGACCACCGCGTTTCTCGGCGCCGCGGGCGCCGGGGTGTTCGTGGCGCTGGTGGCGTTCGCCGCGCTGCGGGACACGCCGGAGCGCCGGATCAACACCGGCAGCGCGATCAGCCGGCGGCAGCTCGGGGCCGACCTGAGCAGCGCGTGGCGGCATCCGGGGACCCGGCTGGGGTTGTGGACGCACTTCACCACGCAGTTCACCGGCACGGTCTTCGCGCTGATGTGGGGCATCCCCTTCCTGATCGCCGGGGAAGGGCTGAGCCGCAGCGCCGCCAGTGCCCTGCTGATCCTGTTCGTGGTGACCGGCATGGCGTCCGGGCCGGTGCTGGGCCTGCTCACCCAGCGTTATCCGTTGCGCCGGTCGCTGCTGGTGCTGGGCATCGTCGCCGCCAACATGGCCGCCTGGGCGGTGGTCATCGCCTGGCCGGGGCGGGCGCCGCTGCCGCTGCTCGTGGTGCTGGTGATCGCGCTCGGGCTGGGCGGGCCCGGTTCGATGATCGGGTTCGACTACGCCCGGACGTTCAACCCGCCGAGCCGGCTGGGCACCGCGACCGGGGTGGTGAACGTCGGCGGGTTCGTGGCGTCGCTGCTCACCATCGAGCTGATCGGGCTGATCCTGGACGCCCGGACCGGCGGTGGTAACGACTATCACATCGACGATTTCCGGGTCGCGATGTCGGTGCAGTTCGTCGTCGCGGCCTTCGGTGTGCTGGGGATTCTGCGGACCCGCAAGCTCGCCCGGCGAAAGCTGGAGGTGGAGGAGGGTGTGGTCATCCGCCCGCTACGGGTGGCTCTGGCGGAGCGGCGTGGTTTAGCCCTGGAACGTGCGGTAAAGGCGAAAAGCTGGCGCGATTGAGAGGGGGCACATGACTGACCACGCGCAACCCCGGTTCTGGTCCGGCATCGACATCCCGAAAACCCTCGCCGGCACGCTGGCCGCGGTGTCCGCCGCCGTCGCGGGGTCGTTCCTCGGGATCGCCGGAACGCTGATCGGCGCCGCCGTGGTGAGCCTGATCAGTTCGATCGGCACCGAGATCTACCACCGGTCCCTCGACCGCGGCGCGAAGAAACTGCAGTCGGCGTTCGTCACCGCCCCGGCCGCGGTGGGCACCCCCGAGGTGGCGGCGGCACACGAGCCGCCGTCCGAGGAGAACAAGCCCCGGCAGATCCGCTGGCGGCGGGTCGGCCTGGTGGCGGCCGCGCTGTTCGTGCTGGGCCTGGGCACGCTGACCACGGTCGAGCTGCTGGCCGGCCGGTCCGCGGCGGACGCGCTGACCGGGCGGGACGGCACCAGCCCGCCGAGCCTGGTCAACGACCACCGCACCTCCGACGAGAAGGTCGCCCCGGCGCCGCTGTCCGACCGCGACGAGCAGCGCGGCACTGAGCCGCAGCAGCAGCCGGCCCAGCCGCAGCCGACCTCGTCGGGGACCGCCCAGCCGGAGAGCACCGAGCCGCAGACCACCGAGCCGGCGCCGACCGCCCCGGCCGAGGAGCCGCAGACCACCGAGCCGGAAACCACCACGCAGCCGGAGCAGAATGAGACGGGCGCCGGGGCACCGCCGGCGGAGGAGCCCGCCCAGGAGCAGCCCGAGCAGCCGGAAGGGGCTTGATCATGGACGCGAAGGACATCCTGGCGGAGGCCCACGGCCGCCTGCCGGAGCTGGTCGGTCAGGCCGTCGACGGCCTGACCCCCGACCAGTTGCGCTGGGCGCCGAAACCGGGCGCGAACACGATCGGCTGGCTCGTCTGGCACCTCACCCGGGTGCAGGACAGCCACCTGGCCGAACTCCTCGACGCCGAGCAGATCTACGTGACCGGCGACTGGGCGCCCCGCTTCGGGCTCAAGGCGGACCCGTCCGACACGGGTTACGGCCACGGCGCGGCACAGGTCGCGGCGGTGGCGCCGGACAGCGCCGAGGCCCTGACCGGCTACTACCGGGCCGTGCACGAGCGTACGGTCGAGTTCCTGCGCGGCCTGACGGCCGCCGACCTGGACCGCGTGGTGGACCGGGCCTGGGACCCGCCGGTCACCCTCGGCGTCCGCCTGGTCAGCGTCATCGACGACGACGCCCAGCACGCGGGCCAGGCCGCCTACATCCGCGGCCTGCTCTAGGCCGCGGGCGGCTCGCTCAGCGGGAGGCGGACGGCGAACGTCGTGTCGCCCGGCTGGGACTCCACCGCGAGGTCGCCGCCGTGGCCGTTGACCACGATGCGGTAGGAGATGTCGAGTCCCAGCCCGGTCCCCTCGCCGACCGGTTTCGTGGTGAAGAACGGCTCGAAGACGCGTTTGCGCACCTCCGGCGGCATGCCCGGCCCGGTGTCGGTGACCGAGACGACCAGCCGGTCGTCCTCGCGGAAGGTCCGGATCGTCAGCGTGCCCTCGCCGGCCATCGCGTGGACCGCGTTGTCGATCAGGTTCGTCCACACCTGGTTCAGCTCGGCCGGGTGGGCCGGGACCTGCGGCAGCGTCCGGTCGTAGTCCTTCACCACCCGGATGTCGCCGATCTTGTGGGCGAGCATGACCAGCGTGCTGTCCAGGCCGGTGTGCACGTCGATCCACTGGTGCGCGGCCCGGTCCAGGTGGCTGTACTGCTTCGCGGCGAGCACCAGCGACGACACCCGGCCGGTGGCGTCCTCGATGTCGCTCATCAGCTGCTCGGTCTCCAGCGCGTACCCGATCCAGTGGATCGCCTGGTCGAGCAGCTCCGGTGAGGCCAGCCGGGCCTGGATCTGGGAGAGGCACTCGACGTCGATGTTGCCCTGGGCGAAGACCGGCGCGACGTCCCAGGCGGCGGTGATCTCGTGCTGCTCCATCCAGTCGCCGAGCTCGTCCTCCAGGTCGGCGGTCTGCATGGCGGTCAGCGCGGGCGCCTTGGCGGCCCGCTCGATGACCTCCTCCTGCAACTCCAGCAGGGCGGTCAGCCGGTCCGGGGCGACCTTGCCGGCGGCGAGCTTGCCGAGTTTCATCCGCATCGCGGCGACCCGCTGCCGCAGCGCGCCGGTGGCCCGGGAGGCGGCGGCGGCCGGGTTGTTCAGCTCGTGCATGAGCCCGGCGGAGAGCGCGCCGAGGGCGGCCAGCCGCTGCCGCTCGCCGATCGCCGCCTGCTGGCTGCGCATCCCGAGGGTGAGGCCTTCCAGCAGGTGGATGGCCATCGGGAACCAGTCACGCATCAGCCGGCCGAAGTCGTCGGCGGAGAGCATGAAGAACTCGCTGTCGGAGAGCGCCCGCATCGAGGCCATGTAGCGCCGGGGAACGCCGTCGTCGCGCAGGTAGGCCTGGGTGGCGCCCATGTAGACCCCGCGCTGCTCGGTGCGGGTGGTGGTCACCTCGTCCTCGCCGACCCGGCGGGTCAGCGCGATGGTGCCGCTGAGCAGCACGAAGAACGCCTCGGCCGGGTCGCCCTCGCGCAGCACCAGGCCGCCGGCGGGCACCCGCATGGTGCACCCGTGCTCGGCGATCCAGGCCAGCTGCTCGTCGGTGAGCTTCTCGAACAGGAACAGGGTGCGCAGTTCTTCCGGGGTGAGCGCACCGGGCTCACACGGTTCGAGCCGGATCTCCTCGGTGTCGGACATGACTTACTGAGCCTCCAGATAGCGGTGGACCAGCGTGACGGCCATCGCGCCCTCGCCGACCGCCGAGGCCACCCGTTTCACCGAGTTGGCCCGGACGTCGCCGGCGGCGAAGATGCCGGGAACACTGCACTCCAGATAGAACGGATCCCGGTCCCGATCCCATCCCCGCGGGCGCTCCCCGTTGGCGAGCAGGTCCGGCCCGGTACGCACGAAGCCCCTCCCGTCACGTTCCACCGCGTCGCCCAGCCAGTCGGTCCGCGGCTCCGCGCCGATGAAGACGAACAGGTAACCGCACTCCACGGTGGCCTTCGTACCGTCCTTGCTGTCACAGATCGTGATCGCCTGGAGGTGGCCGTCGCCCTGGGCGCTGATCACCTCGCAGCGGGTCCGCACGGAGATGTTCGGAACCCGGGCCAGCTGCTGGATCAGGTAGTACGACATGGACGCCTCGAGCGAGTCGCCCCGGACGAGCAGGGTGACGCTGCGCGCGTACCCCGAGAAGAAGAGCGCGGCCTGGCCGGCGGAGTTCGCGCCGCCGACGATGTAGACGTCGCTGCCGGCGCAGGCCGGCCCCTCGGTGGAGGCCGAACCGTAGTAGACGCCGGAGCCGGTCAGATCGGCGACGCCCTCGGCGAGCAGCGGCCGGTAGGAGACGCCGGTGGCCAGGACGATCGAGTGGGCCGAGACCTCGCCGCCGTCGGCGAAGGAGAGGGTCCGCGCGGAACCGTCCGCCCGCAGCCCGACCACCTCGCGGGTGGTGAGCGTCTCGGCGGCGAACTTGCCGGCCTGCCGCCGGGCCCGGTCGGTGAGCTGGGCGCCCGAGATGCCGTCCGGGAAGCCCAGGTAGTTCTCGATCCGGGAGCTCTGGCCGGCCTGGCCGCCGACCGCCTGCCGCTCGACCAGCAGCGTCTTGAGCCCTTCGGAAGCGCCGTAGACGGCCGCGCCGAGCCCGGCCGGCCCGCCGCCGACGATGATCAGGTCGTAGAAGTCGCGGTCCGGGTTGGTGCTGAGCCCGGCCACCTCGGCGACCTCCTGCACGGTCGGCTGCGACAGCGCGCGGCCGTCCGCGGTGACCACCAGCGGGACCGCCTCCGGCCCGGCGCCGGCGGCTTCCAGCAGGCGGCGGCCCTCCTCCTCGTCGGCGCCGAAGTATTTGTACGGCACCAGGTTGCGGGCCAGGAAGTCGCGGATCTGGAACGACGGCTCGCTCCACCGGTGACCGACCACCCGGACGTCGGGCAGCTCCTTGTCGCCGGTCGCCTGCCACGCGTCGAGCAGCGCGTCCAGCACCGGGTAGAGCTTCTCCTCCGGCGGGTCCCACGGCTTGAGCAGGTAGTGGTCGACGTCGACCACGTTGATCGCCTGGATCGCGGCGTCGGTGTCCGCGTACGCCGTGAGCAGCGCCCGCCGGGCGTGCGGGAACAGGTCCATCGCCTGCTCCAGGAACTCGATGCCGTTCATCTGCGGCATCCGGTAGTCGGCGAGGATCACCGCGACCCGGCCGCCGCGCAGCTTCAGCTCGCGCAGCGCTTCCAGAGCCTCGGCGGCCGAGGAGGCACGAATGACGCGGTACCGGTCGCCGTAGTGGCGGCGCAGGTCACGCGCGATGGCGCGGGAGACGGACGGGTCGTCGTCGACCGTGAGGATCGCGGCTTGGCCCATGGGTCGTAGTCCTCAGCTCTCGTATTCGGGGTGGCGTTCGAGGTATCCCGCGACGAAGGGGCAGGTGGCGACGACCGGAACGGACCTCGACCGGGCGTCGGTGAGCGCGGCGGCGGCCAGCCGGCCGGCCAGCCCGCGACCGGAGAAGGCTTGGTCGACCTCGGTGTGCAGCAGCTCGATCCGGTCGTCGTGCCGGCGGTAGTGCAGCATCCCGGCGACCTCGCCGCCGAGCAGCACCTCGTAACGCTGGTGCTCGAAGCTGTCCACCACCACGGCGTCGGCGGCGCTGCCGGTGCCGACCTGGGCGCTGCCCTCGACCCGCAGCTTGCGGCGGGCCCGCTCGTAGAACGAGGTGCGCCCGAAGCGGATCACCTGGGCGGCGCCGGGCAGCGGCTGGATCTTCAGGCAGGCGCCCGGCTCGGCATAGCCCTCGATGATCCCGTCCACCTCGATCGCGAGGCGGCCGCTGGTGGGCAGCACCTCCAGCGCCAGGTGCTCGGAGGTGTCCAGCACCAGGGAGCGGTTGAACGACGAGTGCGCGGCGGCGGCGCTGACGATCAGGCCCTGCACGTTGGGCGAGACGATCGGGCCGCCGGCGGAGAAGCTGTACGCCGTCGAGCCGGTCGGCGTGGAGACCAGCACGGCGTCGGCGGCGTAGTTGACGAAGTTGCTGCCCTCGACCCGGATCCCGACCGCGGCCAGGCCGTGCCCCGGCACCCGGACCAGGGCGATGTCGTTGAACGCGGTGACCTCACGACCGTCCGGCAGCTCGGTGCGCACGGCCGTCCGCGACTCCACGGTGTAGCGGTGCTCGTCGATCGCGGAGAGCGCCTCGCCCAGGTCGGGCAGGTCCACCTCGGCGAGGAAGCCGAGCCGGCCGACGTTCACCCCGAGGACCGGGGTCTTGCGGCCCTCGACCAGCCGCATGGTCCGCAGCATCGTGCCGTCGCCGCCGAGGCTGACCAGCAGACCGGCCCGCTCGACCATCTCCTCGGCCGGCACCGGGACCGCGTGGCACGCGATCCGGGTGATCTCGTCGGGCAGGCCGAGCACGGTGGCGCCCCGCTCGGTGGCCCACCCGACGATGGCGTCCACCGCCGAACCGCAGTCCCGCCGCGGGTGCAGCACCAGACCGACGACCTTCACCATGCCCATGGCTTGCAGCCTTGCACGCCGGAGGGGGATCAGCGAACACCTCATGTTCAATGTCGGGTGTGCGTAGCCCCACTCAACGAGACCTTGAACTCGCCGACATCGCCGACGTTGTCTCCACCGGACTGGGGGCCGACGTGGTCGACGGCTCCGAACTGACCGGCGGCGGCTTCGCCACCGTCTGGCGCGCCACACTGAGCGACGGCCGCGAGACGGTGGTCAAGGTGGGCCCACCGGCGCGAGCGGAGCTTCTCGCGTACGAGAAAGATCTGCTCCGCGCGGAGGTGGAGTACTTCCGTCTGGTGCGGGAGCACGCCGCAGGCGTGCCCGTGCCGGAGGTGCTGGCGGCCGGACCGCACTGGGTGATCACCAGCCTGCTGCCGGGGCGCGCGCTCACCGAGGGTGACGCGCCGGCAGCGCGGCGCCAGCTCGGCGCCGCGATCGCTCAGGTCCACACCATCACGGGTACGACGTACGGCTACACCGGTGACCGTCCGTCCGGGGCGGACTGGCCCACCGCCTTCGCCGCGATGATCGACTCGCTGCGGGCGGACGCGGCGCGCTGGCAGGTGCCGCTGCCGCCGCTGGACGGGGTGGTGGACCGGCACCGGGCCGCGCTCGCCGCGGTGACCACGCCGGCCCTGCTGCACTTCGACCTCTGGGACGGCAACGTGCTGGTCGCGCCGGACGGCTCGCTGAGCGGGCTGGTCGACGGCGAGCGGCACCTCTACGGCGACCCGCTGCTGGACCTGGTCTCGCCGGCCCTGTTCCGGCGCATCGAGGACGAGCCCGCGCACCCGTTCCTCGCCGGTTACGCGCCGTCCGCGCCGCTCGACCGGACCCGGCTCTCGCTCTACCGGGTGCACCTCTACCTGCTGATGCTCGCCGAGGGACCGAGCCGCGGCATCCCGGTGACCGACGGCCGCCACGACTTCGTCACCGGACTGCTCACCGCGGAACTCGCGGCTCTCGATGAACTCGGCCGGAGCCGCTAGGCTCCCCCGCCATGATCTCCGGTGATGCCGACGCCGAACTGCGGCGCCTGGCCGACGATCCGTCCTTCGCGCACCGCGACGCGGCCCGGCACGCGATCCGGTTCCGGGCCGACGGCGACGTGGCCGACCTGGTCGCCATCGAGGACGACCCGCACCCGTGCGGGATGACCGACGTGGTGTTCGCGCTGGCCGGCGCGAAACGGACCTGGCTCAACTGGGTGCCGATGCCGGCCGAGGCGATCTGCAACGTCGCCGACGAGGTGGGCAGCCGCCGGGCCCAGGGCGAGGACCTGGGGCTGGTCCGGCTCGCCCTGTCCTCGGCGGAACCCGCCAGCGCGATCACGGCCAGCCTGCGGGTGATGGGTGAGGTCGAACTCGGCATCGGGGAGTTCCCGGCCCCCGACATCCGGCTGCCGCTGCGGCGCGGCCGGCACACGGTGTGGCGGTACGACGGCACCGACCCGGTGCCCGCCGTACCCGCGCCGTCCGCCGACGCGGTGCGGGTGCTGCACGAGGTCGGCGGGGAACCGTGGGCGTCGCCGATCTCCGGCCACGTTCAGGCCGCGCCGCTCGGGGCGCTGCCGCTGCCGGATCTGCTCGGCCTGCTGGCGCACCTGCCCGGCCCGCCGGGCACCCCACGCTGGGAATACCTGGCGCAGTCCACCCCGACCTACTGGTACCGGCTGCTGCAGCCGTGGGTGTGCCTCGGCCTGCTGCGCCATCGCGAGGACGAGCCGTGGGCCGCCTCCACCCGCCGGGAGGTGCTGCTGGATCTGGCCCTCGGCATCGAGGACTGGACCGCCGACGCGGCGCTGTTCGCGCTGGTCACCGCCGCGTACCGGGAGCCGGAACTGCGCAGCGAGGTGCACGCGGTGGTCCGGGCCCGCCTGGACGCGGCGGCCGCGGCCCCGCGGCAGGTCACCATCGAGGAATCCCTCGCCCACCTGATGCTGATCACTCCCGGCCGCACGGCGGACGACCGCGCCCTGGCGACGGCCATCCTGGCCCGCGCGGCCCGCGAGGACGACGACACGGCTCCGGCCCCACCGGCGCCGGAGCCGAATCGCCGCTGGTGGCAGCGCCGCGGCTGAGGCTCAGCGACGCCGGCGCGCCAACGCGTCCGGATCGATGCGAAACGGGAACGGAGAGCCTGAGGTCAGGACTTCCCCGCTCGCCGCGGAGCCCTTCTCCACATAATCTTGGTGACCCGGTCGGCTCCCTCGTTCCCAGGAGAAACGATCTCGCATACCAGGACCACCTCGGCCGCATCGGCGACCGTGCACTCCCGATCGATGTCGAACACCACCAGATCAGGAATGACTATCCGGCCTGCCTGCAAGCGGACGTTCACCGCCTCATAGGCGCTCAACCCGACGCGTCAGCAGCCGGCTCAATCGCTTGCATCAAGCGATAGGAGATGCGCTGATGGAACATGCTCGGCGCCGGGCTCGCCCACAACATCCCATCGACGAGTTCGACGCGGTCGGTCGTCTCACCGAGAGCCAGATAGTCGGTCTCGTTCCACGGCCCGACATGTCCGGTCACCGGTCACCGCCACGCTCATCGGCAGGCTCGCCTCCGCACATCGGTCCGTCTAGTCTCCCACGACCGATGTGCACCGCGGCGTGCCCTGGACGCGGCTCGCGATGACGAGGAAGCGATCGGGTAGGTCCTCGTAGCTGAGCAGTTTCCAGCCGGAATCGGTGAGCAGAGGGCCGAGCCGTTCCTCGCTGAGCGGCTCGCCCGGCCGCAGCGTGCGGCCGTGCCGGGCGGCCAGCTGGGCGCGGCCGGTGGGGTGGAAGATCGCCAGCGTGCCGCCGGGGCGGGTGACCCGGGCCAGCTCGGCGAGGCCGGCGACCGGGTCCGGCAGGTGGTGCACCAGGCCGGCCGCGAAGATCACGTCGGCGACCGCGTCGGCGATCGGCAGCCGCCGGGCGTCGGCGAGGACCAGCTCGGCGTCGTCGTCACGGCCGGCTTTGCGGGCCGCGAGCAGCATGTCCGGGGTGAAGTCGAGGCCGAGGACCCGCCCGGTGGGCCCGACCGCGCCGGCCAGGGCGGGCAGCGCCCGGCCGGTGCCGCAGCCGATGTCGAGGACGATCTGGCCCGGGCCGACGCCGGCCAGGCGCACCGCTTCCCGATAGCGCGGGATGTCGTCGCCGAACTTGACGTCCCAGTCGGCGGCGCGGGCGGCGAAGAAGGCGCGGCTCTCCGACAGGTACCACCGGTCGGGGTCGGCCAGGTCGGGATGGATCTGCCGGATCACCGGCCACTCCGGGTCGCGGTGGTCGATCACCACCTGGGCGCGGCGCTCGCCGTCACCCTCGGCGAACCGGTGGCGTGGACCGCCGCGCAGGAAGACCAGGATCCGGTCGGTGGCCGGCTCCAGCACGTTGAGCGCCGAGTCGGAGACGGACCCGCCGGGACCGGTCAGACCGAGGACGGCGTCGACGTTCCACGCGCGGGCGGTGGACGGGAAAGCCGCGGCGAGGCGAGCGGCGAACGCCGCCGCCGCGCCCGGATCGCCGCCGTCGACGATCACGGTGAGCGGGGCACGCGGCGCCAGCACCTCGGCGAGCAATGCGGTGACTTCGGCGATGCGTTCCGGCACGCACACCAGCATGACGGGGTACGTGTGACGCGCGCAACGCCCCGACGGCGGAGTACTTTGTGCCACTTTGTCACTGGCGGGTGGAGCTGACCGGGTCACAGCGCGCACAGTGAGCCGATGAGACTCGCCGCACTCCTGGCGACCGCCCTGCTGATCCTGGGCGGCTGCGCGGACGGCACCCGCACCGAGCCCGGCGCGACGGTCCAGCAGGTCCGGGTGTTCGCCGACGAGTCGCTGCGCGAGGCGTTCGACCAGATCGGCACGCTGTTCGAGCAGCAGCATCCGCAGAGCGAGGTGCTCCTCTCGTACGGTGCGGGCATCGACCTGGCCCGGCGGATAGCCGGCGGCGAAAGTGCCGAGGTCCTCGTCACCGACGACCCGTCCGCGATGGCGACCGTGGGCGCCGCCGAGCGCGCCGAGACCCTGGCCGGCGGCCGGCTCAGCGTGGCCGCACTGGCTCCGGCGGGCGAACCGTTCGTCACCTTCGTCAAGGAAGGCGCTGCCCAGCGGGTGCTCACCGACACCGGTATCCTCCGGCCGTGACCGGCTTCCTCGAGCTCGCCGACTTCCGCACCGCTGTCGCCCGGATGTATCTGGAGGACACCGACCTGGCCGGGTTCCGCAAACGCCGCGACGAGCTGTTCGCCGGGCACCCGCAGTCGCCGATCCCGGCGGTGGAACGGTCCGGCTTCACCGGCCTGCGCTACTTCCCCGCCGACGACGCGGCGGTGGTCACGGCCCGGCTGCGGCCCGAGCCCGGCGCCATCGACATCGACACCGGCGGCCCCGACGGGGTGATCCACTACACCCGGGCGGGCGTGCTGGAGACGCCGCTCGGCGAGCTGTCGCTCTGGTCGATCGCCGCCTACGGCGGCGGCCTGTTCCTGCCGGTCCGCGACGCCACCTGCGGCGACGCCAGTTACGGCGGCGGCCGCTATCTGACCGACACGGTGAAGGGCACCCACGGCCGGGGCCTGCGGTGGCTGGGTGAGGACCGCGTCCAGCTCGACTTCAACTACCTGTACAACCCGAGCTGCGCCTACGACTCGCGCTGGGCCTGCCCGCTGGCGCCGCCCTCGAACCGGCTCACCGTCGCGATCCGCGCCGGCGAGCAGACCTACCACTAACGGCCGGCGGCGCGGTCCGACCAGGAGCGCTTGGTCGCCAGGTTGGTGACGCCGCCGGTGCGGACGGCCCGGTGCACGGCGCGGGCCATCGGGGCGCCCCAGCGCGAGCGCGGGCCGCCGTAGGCGGCGACCGGGCCGCCGGCCGGGCACAGCACGCAGACCGCGTCGGTGGCGGTGCCGGTCGCGCTCAGGCCCAGGTCGGCGAGGGCCTGGGCCTTGGCCTCGGTGGCGGTGGCGACCGCGTTGATCAGCGCGCCGTCGCTGAGGCGCTGCGGGATGCCGATCACGATGTTGACGGTGCCGGGCCGGTGCTCGAAGCCGATCGCCTGCGGGTCGGCGGCGAGGATCGGCGCCCCCAGGCCGACCGTGGCGTAGACGCGCACGCCGTCCTCGTCGGCGGTCACCACGTCGGCCACGTCCACGCCGGTGAGCAGGCCGATCCCGGGTCCGGTGAGGCCCAGGCCGGCGGCGAGCTCGGCCAGGTGCGCGTCCGGGTCGGGGCGGGCGTACGACATGGCGACGCTCGCGTTGATCAGCCACTCGCGGGGGCCGACCCCGCCGCCCAGCACCGCGCTGGAGACGGCGAGCAGGGGCTCGGGGAAACGCCAGAGCAGCAGCGGCACGTCGTGGCCGCCCTCCCGGCGGTGGGTCAGCGACGGTTCGGCGAACACGGGTCCTCTACGTCCATTCCGGTGCCAGGATGGCCCAGATCTCAGTGTCCCGGCGGGTGCCCTGCCACGGGTACGACTGCCGCTTCTGTCCCTCCCGGGTCATTCCGAGGCGGCGGGCGACGTTCGAGCTGGCCGTGTTGTTCGGGTCGCAGAGCCACTCCACACGGTGCATGCCACGGGTGCGGAACGCGTAGTCGATGAGCACCCGCACGGCCCGGGTGACCAGGCCGCGCCCGGTGCCGGCCGGCTCCAGCCAGCAGCCGACCTCACAGTTGCCGGCGACGGCGTCGAAGGCGACGAACATCGTGCCGCCGACCAGCGTGCCGTCGAGCCAGATGCCGAAGAGGCGCCCACTGTCGGCGGCGGTACGGTCCGCGTACCGCTGCAGCGCGGCCCGCGCGGTCACCGGATCGGTGCTCAGGCTGGCCCACGGGATCCACGGGTCGACGGTGCCGCGGGCCCGGTCCATGTGCGCCAGGAATTCGTCGGCCTGCCACGGTTCGAGAGGGCGCAGCTCGGCGCCCTCGCCAAGATCGATCGCGAACATCAGGGCAGCCTAGCGAGGCCAGGGGCGGAAGACCGTACCCGGCACCGGCGGAATCCGGCACGATAAGGGCATGAGCGAGCACACCGACGAGGTCACCCGGGCACTGGTGCAGGCGGCGGACGCGGCCCGGTTCGCCCCGTCGATCCACAACACGCAGCCGTGGCGGTGGGTGGTCCGGGCCGGCCGGCTGGAGCTGTTCGGCGTCTCCGAGCGCCAGCTGCGCGAGCAGGACCCGTCCGGCCGGATGCTGCTGCTGAGCTGCGGCACGGCCCTGCATCACGCGCAGGTCGCGCTGGTCGCCGAGGGCTGGCGGCACGAGGTGAAACGGCCCGCCGGTGATCCGCTCGCGACGATCCGGCCGCTCGAGCGGGAGGCGATCCACCCGGAGGCGACCCGGCACTTCCAGATGTTGCAGGTGCGGCGCACCGACCGGCGTACCGTCACCGACGACGCGGTTCCGCAGGAGACGCTCGGACACCTGGTCAAGGTCGCCGAGGATCACGGCGCGCACCTGCACGTGCTGGACCGGGACCAGGTGATCGAGCTCGCGGCGGCGGTGGACCAATCCCAGCGGGCACAGGACAGCGACGAGCGGCTGCGCGCCGAGCAGGCCAAGTGGGTCGGCGGCGACCGCGACGAGAACACCGGCATCCCGGCCTCCGCGCTGCCCGAGGAGGTGCCGCTCACCACGGTCGCCGAGCGTGACTTCCAGACCTCCGGCACGCTGCCGGCCGGCAGCGGGCACGACCACGCCGCCACATACGCGGTTCTTTACGGTACGGGCGACGACGCCGTCGACTGGCTCCGCGGCGGGGAAGCCCTGAGCGCGCTCTGGCTGGCCGCGACCGAGCAGGCGGTGAGCCTGCTGCCGCTGAGCGGACCGGTGGAGATCCCGTCCACCCGGCAGACGCTGCGGGGCATGCTCAGCGGCACCGGTTACCCGTTCCTGGCCGTCCGGCTGGGCACGCTGGATCCGGCGCACTCCGCGCCGCCCAAGACGCCGCGCCTGCCCGCCGGCCAGGTCATCGAGATCCTCTGACGTCGCGGCTCAGTGCTCGGGGCCGTAAGCGGCCAGGAAGCGGTCACGGAAGGTGTCCATCCGCCAGTTCGGGGCGCCCGGGTCGGGCTTGAGGCCGTCGGTCCAGCCCCACGAGGCGATCCGGTCGAGGACCTTCGGGTCCTTGGCCACGATCGTGATCGGCACGTCGTGCGTGGCGTTCTGCCCGACCACGACCGGGGCCGGCTGGTGGTCGCCGAGGAAGACCAGGACGGTGTCGTCGTCGGCGTACCTCTCCAGGTAGGACAGGAGCGTCTCGATCGAGTAGGCGACCGACCGGGCGTGCTCGGTCTTGATCTTGTTGTTGTTCTTCCAGACGCTCTGGGTGGACTCGGCGGCCGCGACCATCGGGCCGTAGACGCTGCCGTCGCCGATCGCGTCCCAGTCCAGCATGGTCGGCACCGGCGCCCACGGGGTGTGGCTGGAGGTCAGCGTGATCTCGGCGAGCAGCGGGCCGCGCCGGGGCTTGGCGTACTCCAGTTTCTGGAAGGCTGACATCACGTACTGGTCGGGCATGGTGGACCAGCTGAAGGCCGGGCCGTTGTAGCCCAGCGTGTGCGAGTCGTAGATCTGGTCGTACCCGTAGAACTGCCCCTCCGGCCAGGCGAAGGTGATGCCCGGCTCGACGCCGACGGCGCGGTGCCCGGCGTTCTTGAACGCCCGGGTGAGGGTGAGCCGATCGCTGGCGACCAGGCTGCGGTAACGCTGCTCGTTGTCGATCCACAGCCCGGAGAGGAACGTGGCGTGCGCCAGCCAGCTGCCGCCGCCCGCGGTGGACGAGGTCAGCCACCCGCTGCGTGACCGGAAGCCGGCCTTGGCCAGCCGGTCGCCGCTCTCCGCCAGGGTGTCCAGCACCTGACCGTTGAACTGCGGGTTCTCCAGCGCGTCCCGGCCGTAGCTCTCCACGAACGAGATCAGCACGTCGTTGTTCCTCAGCGCGGTGAGCAACTGGTCCGCGGGCCGGTCCCGGTACGCGTCGACCTTGACCTCCTCGGCGAACTTCTTGCGGTCCTTGAGGTCGTTCGGCAGCGCGAGCGCGGTGTGCGCGGCCAGCTCGGCCGCGGTGTGCGAGGCGACCGGGATGCCGCCGATCAGCTGAGTGCCCATGGCGAACAGCGCCACCCAGGCGGCACCCACCGCGCCGAGGCCCCGCCAGGCCCCGGCGCGGTGGGCGGTCAGGACGCCGCTCAGCCGCACGACCGCCCAGGTCATCCCGGCGGTCAGGGCGGCGGCGAGCAGGACGGCGCCGGCCGCGATGCCGATCGCGGCGAGCCGTCCCATCGAGTCGACCATGAAGTTGAAGCCGTCGTCGAAGAGCACCCAGTCGAGCACCGGGTCGAAGCGGCGGGCCAGGACGGCGAAGAAGCCGATGTCCACCAGCTTCACCACGGTGAGCAGGCCGAGGAGCACGCCCAGGCCGGTGGCGGCCGGCCGCCGGACCCGCTGCGGCAGCACGAGCAGCAGGATGCCGAGCACTGCCGCCTCGATCGGGACACGCAGGAGCGCGGTGGAGACCGAGTTGCCCGGCGGGAGCCGGAAGATCTGGTCCGGCACGATCAGCGCCAGGAAGACCAGGATGCCGGCGAAAACCGTGGTCAGGTGCCGGAGGACGCGGCGGTACGACTTCTCTTCGCTCACGTTCTGTTCATACGCCCCGGGCGGCCGTCCGGTTCGACGGGGGTAATTCAGTGGATGAGTGAGCACTCGCTCATTACAGTGGCGACCTATGGAATCCCGACGCAGACGCGTCCCGGCCATGGCGCCGGAGGAGCGGCGGGCCGCCCTCATCGCGGCCACCATCCCGCTGCTGCACGAGCACGGCCTCGATGTGAGCACCCGCCAGATCGCCCACGCGGCCGGCGTGGCCGAGGGCACGATCTTCGGCGTCTTCGAGAGCAAGAGCCAGCTGGTGGTCTGCTCGGTGGTCAAGGCGCTCGACCCGCAGCCGACGCTCGACGGCCTGGCCGCCATCGACCGCGGCGCTGACCTGCGGGTCCGCGTGGCCGCGGCGGCCGACCTGGTGCACGCCCGGTTCATCGAGAACGCGCACCTCATGCACGAGGCCCGCAAGCTGATCTTCGACAATCGGCCGGATCCGGACGCACAGGCCCGGATGGCGGCGTCCCGGGAGCAGCTGCACGCCGCGATCGTCGAGGTGTTCGCACCCGACGCGGCCCGCCTGCGGGTCTCCCCGGAGAAGGCGGCCCGGTTGCTGCTGCTGCACTGCGGCGCCAACGCCTTCGGGCCGTTCGGCGAGCCCGGGTCCTTCAGCGGCGAGGACCTGGCCACGCTCCTGCTCGACGGCATCCTGGCGGACGGCGATCCGGTGCCCGACCTGGCAGCCGTCGTGCTCGACGAGTTGATCAAGAAAGAGACCGAACGGGGGGATCAGCCGACATGCTGATCAAGTTGCTCCGCGTGCACCTGCGGCCCTACCGGACGGCCATCACCCTGGTGGTGCTCTTCCAGTTCCTGCAGACGCTCGCGACGCTCTATCTGCCGGCGCTCAACGCCGACATCATCGACAACGGCGTGGTGCCCGGCGACACCGGCTATGTGATGCGGGTCGGCGCCGGGATGCTCGGCGTCACCGTGGTCCAGATCGCGGCGCAGATCGTGGCGGTCTATTTCGGCGCGCGCACCGCGATGGCCGTCGGGCGCGACGTGCGCGCCTCGATCTTCTCCCGGGTGCAGGACTTCTCCGCCCGCGAGGTGGGGCAGTTCGGCGCGCCCTCGCTGATCACCCGGACCACCAACGACGTGCAGCAGATCCAGATGCTGGTGCTGCTCACCTTCACGCTGATGGTCTCGGCGCCGATCATGTGCGTCGGCGGCATCGTGCTGGCCCTGCGGGAGGACGTTCCGCTCTCCTCACTGCTGCTGGTCATCGTCCCGGTGCTGATCGGCGTGGTGGCCCTGATCATCGCCCGGATGCGGCCGCTGTTCCGGTCCATGCAGGAGCGCCTCGACCGGGTCAACCAGGTGATGCGCGAGCAGATCACCGGCATCCGGGTGATCCGCGCCTTCGTCCGCGACGAGCACGAGCGCGAACGCTACGGCGCGGCCAACGACGCGCTGACCGACGTCTCCCTGCGGGTCGGCCGGATCATGGCGCTGATGTTCCCGACGGTCATGCTAATCGTGAACATCTCCAGCGTCGCCGTGCTCTGGTTCGGCGGTCACCGGATCGACTCCGGCGGCATGCAGGTGGGCGCGCTGACCGCGTTCGTCAGCTATCTGATGCAGATCCTGATGTCCATCATGATGGCGACTTTCATGTTCATGATGGTCCCGCGCGCCGAGGTCTGCGCGGAGCGCATCGAGGAGGTGCTGGGCGCCGAGCCCAGCGTGGCGCCGCCTGCGGCGCCGGTCACCACGCTGGACCGGCACGGCGAGCTGGAGCTGCGCGACGTCGACTTCCGCTATCCGGGGGCCGAGGCCGCAGTTCTCTCCGGCGTACGGCTGAGCGCACACCCCCGTGAGGTCACCGCGATCATCGGGAGCACCGGCAGCGGCAAGACCACCCTGCTCAACCTGATCCCCCGGCTCTTCGACGCGACCGGCGGCTCGGTCCTGGTCGACGGGGTGGACGTGCGCGATCTGGACCCGGCCCTGCTGGCGCGCACGGTCGGCCTGGTCCCCCAGCGGCCCTACCTGTTCAGCGGCACGGTCGCCTCCAACCTGCGTTACGGCAACCCGGACGCCACCGACGAGCAGCTCTGGGAAGCGCTGGAGATCGCCCAGGCCCGGCCGTTCGTCGAGCGGATGGAGGGGCAGCTCGACGCCCCGATCGCGCAGGGCGGCACCAACGTCTCCGGCGGTCAGCGGCAGCGCCTGGCGATCGCCCGCACCCTGGTGCACCGGCCGGAGATCTACCTGTTCGACGACTCGTTCTCGGCGCTCGACTACGCCACCGACGCGGCGCTGCGGGCGGCCCTGACCGAGCACATCGCGGACGCCACCGTGGTGATCGTGGCGCAGCGGGTCAGCACGATCCGCGACGCCGACCGGATCGTCGTGCTCGACGACGGGAAGGTGGTCGGCACGGGCACCCATGACGAGCTCATGGAGTCCAACCCGACGTACCGAGAGATTGTTCTTTCCCAGCTCACGGCAGCGGAGGCAGCGGCATGACGGCACCAGTTCGCAGGCCCGGGCCGCCGCCCGGCGGGCCGCCGGCGGCCCGGATGATGATGGCCGGCGGGCCGCCGGAGAAGCTGCAGGACTTCAAGGGCTCCACCAGACGACTGCTCGGCCTGCTCAAGCCGCACCGGGTGACGGTCGGTTTCGTGCTGCTCTTCGGCGCCGCGAGCGTCTTCCTGTCGGTGCTCGGGCCGTACCTGCTGGGCAAGGCCACCGACGTGATCTTCGCCGGGGTGCTCGGCCGGATGCTCCCGGCCGGTGTCACCAAGGACGAGGCGATCGCCGGGCTGCGCGCGCGGGGCGAGAACAACCAGGCCGACATGCTCGCCTCGGTGGACGCCGTGCCCGGCCAGGGCGTCGACTTCACCCGGCTGGCGCAGATCCTCGCCTGGGTGGTGCTGATCTACGTCTTCGCCTGGGTCTTCGGCGTGCTGCAGGGCCGGCTCACCGCCAAGGCCGTGCAGAGCGCGGTCTACGACCTGCGCGGCCAGGTCGAGGCGAAACTCGCCCGGCTACCGCTCTCCTACTTCGACCAGCAGCCGCGCGGTGAGGTGCTGAGCCGGGCCACCAACGACACCGACAACATCGCGCAGACGCTGCAGCAGACGTTCGCCCAGCTGGTCACCTCGCTGCTGATGATCGTCGGCGTGCTCGGTGTGATGTTCTGGATCTCGCCGCTGCTGGCGCTGATCGCGCTGGTCACCGTGCCGGTCTCGATCGTGCTCACCACGGCCATCGGCAAGCGGTCGCAGCCGCAGTTCGTCGCGCAGTGGAAGACCACCGGCAAGCTGAACGGGCACATCGAGGAGATGTTCACCGGGCACTCGCTGGTCAAGATCTTCGGCCGTCGCAACGAGGCGGCGTCGGTCTTCGATCAGCACAACGAGGCGCTGTACCACTCGAGCTTCCGGGCCCAGTTCATCTCCGGGCTGATCCAGCCGGCCATGATGTTCATCAGCAACGTGAACTACGTGCTGGTGGCGGTGGTCGGCGGGCTGCGGGTGGCGTCCGGGACGCTGACGCTCGGCGAGGTGCAGGCGTTCATCCAGTACTCGCGGCAGTTCAGCCAGCCGCTCACCCAGGTGGCCAGCATGGCGAACCTGGTGCAGTCCGGGGTGGCCTCGGCCGAGCGGGTGTTCGCCCTGCTTGACGCCGCGGAACAGTCGCCGGACCCGGCACCGGTCCGGATGCCCGCGGTGCGCGGGCGCATCGAGTTCCAGAACGTCTCGTTCCGCTACACGCCGGACAAGCCGCTGATCGAGAACCTGTCGCTCAGCGTCGAACCGGGACAGACGGTGGCGATCGTCGGCCCGACCGGCGCCGGGAAGACCACGCTGGTCAACCTGCTGATGCGGTTCTACGACGTGACCGGCGGGCGGATCACCCTGGACGGGGTGGACATCGCCACCATGCCGCGCGAGCAGCTGCGCGAGGAGATCGGCATGGTCCTGCAGGACACCTGGCTGTTCGGCGGGACGATCGCGGAGAACCTCGCCTACGGATCCGACGGGTTCGAGATGCCGGCGATCGTTCGGGCGGCCGAGGCGGCGCACGTGGACGGTTTCGTGCGCACCCTGCCGGACGGGTACGACACGAAGATCGACGAGGAGGGCGCGAACGTCTCCGCCGGTCAGAAGCAGCTCATCACGATCGCCCGGGCGTTCCTCGCCGAGCCGAGCATCCTGATCCTCGACGAGGCGACCAGTTCGGTGGACACCCGGACCGAGGTGCTCATCCAGCGGGCCATGGGGAACCTGCGCACCGGGCGGACCAGCTTCGTCATCGCGCACCGGCTCTCCACGATCCGTGACGCCGACCTGATCCTGGTGATGGAGGACGGTTCGATCGTGGAGCAGGGCACCCACGACTCGCTGATCGCGGCGAACGGGGCGTACGCCCGGCTCTACTCGGCCCAGTTCGCGCAGGCTGTCGCCGAGGTGGACTGAGAGAAGGGGGCGGCCCGCGGGCCGCCCCCTTCGCCGTGCTGTTACCGCTTACTTGATGGTGACCCGCTTCGAGACGGTCCAGCCGCTGCCCACGATGCCGGTGGTGGCGTTGCCGCCGACCATGGCCCGCAGGGTGAGGCTCTTACGGCTCGCGATGCTCACCGACTTGACCCAGCCGCCGGTGCTGCCGGTCTTGCCGGTGTAGACGGTCTTCCAGGCGCCGCTGACGTAGCTCTGCACCGTCACGTCCGCGCCGGCCGCCTTCGGGTTGCCGGTGACCGTGACGGACATCCGGCCCTTGCTGGGCGAGCTGACGACCAGGCTCGGGTTCTGCCGGACCCGGATGGTCACCTCGTCCGACCACTGGTCGCCGACCGCGGTCTGGAACACGAAGCCCTGCCCGATCCAGTGGGCGACCGAGTAGTTGCCGTCGGCGTCGCTGCGGACGGTCTTCAGCTTGGTGCCCTTCGCGGTGGAGCCCATCGGCTGGCCCCAGAGCTCGACCAGGGTGTTGGCGCTGGTCTTGCCCGCCAGGGTGACGGTGTTGCCACCGATCACCGTGGTGCTGGGGGTGCTGATGGTCGGCGCGGTGGGCTGGCCGGGCTCCTCGCCGGGCTCCTCACCCGGGTCGGTCGGCGTGGTGGTGCCACCGTCGCTGGCCGCGATGGTGATCGATCCACCCTCGACAGAGCCGGTGCCGCCGAAGCCCTCACCGCCGACACCGATCGCCTCGGCCGGCTCGGCTTCGGTGTCGTTGGCGATCGACACGTTGCCGATGTTCACCGTCGAGCCGTTGGCGGTACCCGCGGTGATCTGCACCGGGAACGAGGTCGGCGAGAAGTCCGCCGGACCGGCTGCCCGGTTCCCGTTCGACGCGAACCCGCCGAGGGAAACGTTCAGCAGCGTGTCCAGGGCGCTGACGTTGCTGACCGTGCCCTTGAGGGCCACCGTGTCGCCCTCGTTCGCGGTCACCGAGGTCACCTTGAGAGCCGGCGCGGCGTCGTCGTTGGCGAGGGAGATGGTGCCGGTGAGCGGCCCGCCGGTGGCGTCCGCCTCGGTGTTGGTGAGCGCGACCGTGAATCGCGCGGTCTCGTCCCGCTCGTAGATCGAGTCGCCCTTGACCAGCACGAGCACGTAGCCGGAGGTGGTACCGGCCGCGATCGTCTGAGTCGACAGCGCGGTGAGCAGGTCGTAGTCGTCGGTGCCGACGACGCCGGAGGCGTCCGTGGCGGTACCCGGGTCGGTCGCGGCCGCCACGGTCCAGTCGACCGCCTGCGAACTCGGGTTGGAGAGGTTGACCTGCAGGAGCGCAGCGGAGTAACCGTTGCCCTCCGCCATCTTGAGGTCGCTCGTCTGGAGGCTGACAGTCGGCTTCGCGTCGTCGTCAGTGATGGTGACGACATTGCTCGCGTTCCCCGTCGCGATGGTCGCGGTGGCACCCGAGCCCGGCGCCAGTGTCACGGTGAACGACTCGCCGTCACCCTCGTCGATGAGGTCGCCGAGGATGTCGACCTCGAAGGTCTTCGAGGTCTCGCCCGGCGCGAAGGTGAGGGTGCCGGAACCGGCCGTGAAGTCCTTACCCGTCTCCGCCGACACGCCGGAGCTGTTCACCGCGGTCCAGGCGATCTTCTGTTCCTTGCCGGAAGCCTGGTTGAGGGTGACCGTGAACGTGTGCTTCTTGGTGCCGGTGTTGCCCTCCGAAGCCACCGTCTTCGAGGCGGCGGCCAGGCTGGCGACCGGTCCCGTCGAGTCGATGTCGGTGATGTAGCCGAGCGCCTTCGACGCCGCCGGATCGATGGTCGCGCCGGAGACGTCGCTGAGCGCGACGGTGACGTCCTCGGTCAGCTCGTCGAGCGGGGTGTCGTTCTTGGTGATGACGCTGGCCGTCTGGGCGCTCGTGGACCCGGCCGGGAAGGTCAGCGTCTGACCGGAGACGGCGGTGTAGTCGGATCCCGACGTGGCGCCACCGTGGCCGGAGGCCGGGGTCGCCGTGTCGGTGGTGCTGTACTTGACCGTGATCGGGCTCTCGGACGCCCGGTTGATCGTCACGGGGAAGTTGAGCGTGCCGCCCTCGTTCAGGCTGCTGGCGTTGGTCGTCGGCACGCCGATGCCCACCGTCGGAATGGCGTCGTTGTCGACGATGCCGACCGTGATCGGCGACGCCGTCGCCGCCACGCCGTCAGCCGCACTCGGGGTGATCGTGAAGGTCTGCGGGGTGTCACCCTCGTAGACGTTGTCGTTCGTGACCGTCACCGCGAACGATTCCTCGGTGTCACCCGGCGTGAACGTGAGTGTGCCCGAGGCGGTCGCGTAGTCGGAACCGGCCTTCGCGGTCACGTCCGCCGTGGTGTACGGAATGTTGATCGTGCGACCGGAGGCGGTCGAGAGGCGGGCGGTGACCGTCACGGTGCCGCCGTCCTCGGGGATGCTCGTCCGGTTGGCCGTGAAGGTGTAGCTCGGCTCCGGGTCGTCATCCGTGATGTTGATGGTCGCCGTCTTGATCGGGGTGGAGGTGCTTCCCGACGGGTCGAAGACGTTGACCGTGATGGTCTCCGGCGAGGCCTCGTCGACCGAGTCGCCGAGCGTGGTGACGGGCAGCGTCACCTTCTTGGTCGTGGGATCGAAGGTCAACGTGGTGGTGTTGACGGCGTTGTAGTCCGACGCCGCAGTCGCGGTGCTGCCGGTCGGCTCGGTGTTCCAGGTCAGGTCGGTCTCCGGCGTGCTACCGGTGGTGGTGCCCACCCAGGTCAGCTCGAGGTTGGCAACCCCGCCCTCGGTGACCACGAGCGGCGTCGCGGTGAAGGCGACATCATTGGCAACCGCGTTGGCCGCCATGGCCGGGGACGAGATGAGCACGGCCGGGGCCAGACCGATGATTCCGGCGACGGCCGCGGACAGGGCCGTTCGCACGGACCTCATGCCAAGCAGCGCGAACGGAACCGAGCCGCTCTTGGCCGCATGGGCTTCTTGATAGCGCATGTGTTTCTTTCTCCTTCGGCGGCTGGGCTACCTCCGTTCGGGGAGGCCCCTAGCTTTGCGTCCCCGCCTCGCAGCGGGTTTGCCTGTTCGGGTACCGCGCCTGAGGGCGCTATTACCGGGTTGAGCTGCGCAAACACTGGATCGAAGATCCAGATGAGGTCGCGCCTTCCGTAATCTAACCGGCCTAACCCACCCTTACCGCCGGAACAGAATTTTTCTCCTAAATCCCCCAGCAGCCTGCAGGGGGCACTTGAGGGACGTCAGGCCACGCCGCCACCAACCGTGATCTTGTGACCCTGCAGCGTCAGAGAAGCCCGTGCCGCATCGCGGTGGTGACCGCCGCCGTCCGGTCCGCCACGTCCAGCTTGTTGAAGGCGCGCAGCAGGTGCGTCTTGACCGTCGCCTCGCTGATGAACAGGCGCTTGCCGATCTCCGCGTTGGTCAGGCCCCCGGCGACCAGGCGCAGCACCTCGGTCTCGCGCGCCGACAGCGCCGGCGGGGCGGGGCTGCGGACCTGCCGGACCAGCGTCGACGCCACGCTCGGGGCCAGCACCGTCTCGCCGCGGGCGGCCGCGCGGACCGCGTCGGCCAGCTCCGCCGGCGACGCGTCCTTCAGCAGATAGCCGGAGGCGCCGGCCTCGATCGCGCGCAGGATGTCACGGTCAGACTCGTACGTGGTCAGCACCATCACCCGGACCCCGGTGGAAGCCGACAGGATTCGCGACGTCGCGTCCACCCCGTCGCCGCCGGGCATCCGCAGGTCCATCAGCACGATGTCGGGGCGCTCGGCGAGGGCGAGCTCCACCCCCTCCGCGCCGGACGACGCCTCGCCGATCACGGTCAGGTCCGGTTCCGCGTCGAGCATGCCGCGCAGGCCCATCCGTACCACGGGGTGGTCGTCGACGAGCAGGATGCGGATCATGCGGGGATCTCCAGTTCGATGGTGGTGCCGGATTCCCCGGAACTGTGCACGGTGAGGGTCCCGCCGACCTCGGCGGCCCGCGACCGCATCCCGGGCAGGCCGTAACCGCCTTCGAGGGCCGGGTCGAAGCCGCACCCGTCGTCGCGGACGACCAGGCGCACCGTCTCCGGCGAGTACGCCAGCAGCACCGCCGTCTCCGAGGCACCGGCGTGCCGCCGCACGTTGGTCAGCGCCTCCTGCGCCGCCCGCAGCAGCACCACCTCGACCCGGGTGGGCAGGTCACGGGCGTCCCCGGTCTGACGGAACGTAGCCGGCACCCCCGCCTCCCGCGAAAAACGGGACGCTTGGCGTCGTACGGCATCGGGCAGTGAAGAGGAAGCCAGTGCCGAGGGTGAGAGGGCCGCGACGATCGCGCGGGATTCCGCGAGGTTCTCCTTCGCGGTGCGAACCGCGAGGGCCAGCCGCTCGTCGCGCAGCGACGGGTCGGCGGCCTGGATGAGCGTGATGATGCTGGTGAAGCCCTGCGCGAGGGTGTCGTGGATCTCGCCGGCCAGGCGGGTCCGCTCCTGCGCGACCCCGGCCTCGTGGGAGAGCCGGGCCAGTTCGGCCCGGCTGGCCTCCAACTCGGCGATCAGCTGGGCCCGCTGCTCGCTCTGCTCCGCCATCCCACTGATCCAGACGCCGATGCACACCCCGGCCGCGGTGGAGATGGCCGCGATCACCAGGTCGATCGCGATGCCGCCCGGGTCGGCCCAGAGCTCGGTCACCACCGGGATCAGGTTGGCGACCACCACCAGGACGATCGCCCGGCGCAGCGGGAGCAGCATGAAGAAGACCGGGATGACCGCGAACATCAGCCAGGTGGTCAGCGGCACGCAGGCGATCGCCGTGCCGAACAGCAGCAGGTACACGAGGCTGACCAGCAGTGACAGGGTGCTCTGCGTGTCGCGCAGGATCAGCGGGCGGGCGGCCAGGACGTAGAGCAGCGCCATGCCGGCGATGGCGCCGACCGCGACCGCCCGGCGCCACGGCGACTGCCAGTCCGCGAGCAGTGTCGCGGTCGCCACCGCGACCGCGATCACCAGGAAGTACAGGTCCCAGAGCTTGAGGGACGGGGTGGCGCTCATCGGTCTCGCGTGCTCCACCGGAACGTCACCAGGCACAGGACCAATCCGATCACACACCAGATGCCGAGCACCATGGCCACTCCGCCGAGATCCCAGGCGCCGCCGATCTCCTGCGCCTTCGCCTCGTCCGGCAGGAAGACGTAACGGAAACCCTGCGCCATCCAGCGGACCGGGAAGAGCGAGGCGAACTTCTCCAGCCAGTCCGGCAGCTGGCTCATCGGCTGGATGAAGACACCGGAGACGAACTGCAGCGCCACCACCGGCACGTTCAGGATCGCGCCGGCGTTGCGGGCGTTCTTCACCAGCGCGCTCACCGCGATGCCGAGCAGCGAGCAGCAGATCACCGACAGCAGGAAGATCCAGGAGAAGGTCACCCAGTGCGCCGCGCCGGGCAGCGGCATGTCGAAGATCAAAACCCCGCAGAGGATCAGCACGGCAGCTTCGGCCACGCTCAGCACGAGCACCAGCAGGGCCTTGCCGATCAGGTACGCCGAAGCCGGCATCGGCGTGCCTCGGAGGCGCTTGAGGGTGCCGTCCTCACGATCCATCGCCAGACCGGAACCCATGGTGACGAAGGCGGTGTTGAGGATGCCGTACGCGACCATGCTGGCCGTGAAGACCTGGCTCGCGCTGACGCCCTGGTCGTTGTACTCGTCGCCGAAGATCGTGCCGAACAGCAGCAGGAGCATCGCCGGGAAGAAGAAGGTGAAGACCACCGCGGTCTTGTCCCGCAGGAACTGGAGCAGCTCCACGTGACCACGGCTCAGGCTCATCGTCGTCATCGGGCTGCTCCGATCAGGGTCAGGTAGGTGTCTTCCAGGGTCGGCCGGGTGATGGTGAGCGTGGTCAGGTCGACGCCGTCGTCCAGCAGCCGGCGCAGCAGGGCGGCCGGGTCGGCGTGTTGCTCGGTGTGCGCCGTGCCGCCCTCCCGCCAGGTCACCCGGGCCTGCGCCGCGCCGCGCCCGCCGAGCGTGGCCGGGGTGCCCTCGGCGACGATCAGGCCGTCGGCGATCACCGCGAGCCGGTCGGCGAGAGCCTCCGCCTCGTCCAGGTAGTGCGTGGTCAGCAGGATCGTGGTGCCGTCACCGGCCAGGGTGCGGATCAGCTCCCAGAACTGCCGGCGCGCCTCCGGGTCGAACCCGGTCGTCGGCTCATCGAGGAAGAGCAGCTCCGGCCGGCCGACGATGCCCAGCGCCACGTCCACCCGGCGGCGCTGACCGCCGGAGAGCGTACGGATCTTGCTGTTGCGCTTGGCGGTGAGTCCGACCAGCTCGATCACCTCGTCCGCCCTGCGCGGGTCGGGGTAGAAGCCGGCGATGTGGCGGACCATCTCGTACACGGTCAGGTCGGCGGCGTCGTCGGCGTCCTGCAGCACGATGCCGATCCGGGAACGCCAGGCCGAACCCGCCTTGCCGGGGTCCTCGCCGAGCACGCGCACGTCACCGGCGGTGCGCCGCCGGTGGCCCTCCAGGATCTCGACCGTGGTGGTCTTGCCGGCCCCGTTCGGGCCGAGCAGCGCGAAGATCTCGCCCCGGGCGACGACGAGATCGATGCCCGCGACCGCGTCCCGGTCGCGGTACGTCTTGCGAAGTCCGCTTACCTCGATGGCTTCCATGACGTCGATCGTGCCGGTGCGGGGTGTCCGCCCGGGACGACCGCGCGGCTGTCACCGGTTGTCCACCGATCGACGGACAGTCTCATTCCCATCGGAACTTACGGGCGGCGGCGGTCAGCCAGACCACCGCCCACAGGCCCAGGCTGAGCCAGATCGCGAACGGCACCGAACCGCCGGCCGTCAGCGTCTCCCGCAGCGCGTGCGCGTGCGCGGCCAGCGGCAGCAGGAACCAGCCGGCCGTGCCGAGGTCCGGCGCGGCGAACATGATCCCGCCGACCGAGAGCATCACCACGTAGATCAGCGTGGCGGCGCCGGTGGTGGTCTCCGGCTTCAGCACGCTGGCCAGCAGCAACGCCAGACCGCTGTAGCCGGCCACGGCCAGCACGGTCACACCGAACGCGGAGAGCAGCCCGTGCGGCTCCGGGCGCCAGCCGACCGCGAACCCGACCGCGGCCAGCACGGCCACCTGCAGGACGATCTGCACCAGCACCGAGCCGGTCTTGGCGAACAGCAGACCCGGCCGGGTCAGCGGGGAGGCGCCGAGCCTCTTCAGTACGCCGTAACTGCGCTCGTAGCCGGTGGTGATCGCCTGGCCGGTGAACGCCGTCGACATCACGGTCAGCGCGAGCACACCCGGCACGACGAAACCGAGCCGGTCGCCGGTCGGCAGGTTGGTCACCTCGAACAGGCCGGCACCGAGCAGGACCAGCAGCGGCACACCCATCGCCAGGACCACGGCCTCGCCGCGGCGGGCGGTCAGCAGCAGCTCCATCCGCAGCTGGCGGCCGATGATCGTACGCATCGGGGCCCGGCCGGGAGCGGGCGTGAAGGTTCCGGCGCTCACTCGGGCGCTCCTACGGTTGTCTTCGTCAGGGACAGGTAGACGTCTTCGAGCGTACGGCGGCGGCTGCTCACCGCGGTGACGTGCGCGTCCACGGCGGCGAACCAGCCGAGCACCTCGGCCAGGCCTCTCGTGTCCAGGGCGCCGGTGATCGCGTACTCGCCGGGGGAGGTCTCGTCGACCGTACGGTGCGCGCGCAGCCCGGTCAGGTCCAGACCCGGATCAGCGCGCACCTCCAGCAGGTCGATCCCGGCCGCGGCGGTCAACTCGGCCGGGGTGCCGGTCGCCGCCACCCTGCCGGACCGCATGATCACGACATCGTCGGCGAGCCGCTCGGCCTCGTCCAGCAGGTGCGTGGTGAGCAGCACCGACACGCCGTCGGCCCGCAGCTCCTCGATCAGCTGCCAGGTGGTGTGCCGGGCCTCGGTGTCCATGCCGGCCGTCGGCTCGTCCAGGAAGACCAGCTCGGGCCGGCCGACCAGGGCCACCGCGAGGCTGAGCCGCTGCTGCTCGCCGCCGGACAGCCGGCGGAACCGGGTCCGCTCCACCTTGCGCAGGCCGAGCCGGTCCAGCAGCATGTCCGGGCTCAGCGGGTTGGCGGCGAACGACGCGAACAGCCGCAGAATCTCGCCGGCCGCGGCCCACGGGTAGACGCCCCCGGACTGCAGCATGATGCCGAGGCGCGGCATGAGCTGGTCGTGATCCCCGACCGGGTCGAGGCCGAGCACGCGCGCCTCCCCGGCGTCCGGCCGGCGGAACCCCTCACAGACCTGCAGCAGGCTGGTCTTTCCGGCCCCGTTGTGGCCGAGCAGGGCGAGCACCCGCCCTCGCGGGAGGCACAGCGACACGCCGTCCACCGCCGTCGTGTCGCCCCAGCGCACGACGGCGTCCCGTACCTCAACCGCGGCCACGTCGCCACCCTTCACGGTTTCCGCCCCACAGGTCCCACCGATTTCGTCCGCCACGGTCACCTTACGGCGGCGCCCTGCGAAGCCCGGCTCGGCACTCCTCCCGATGCAATGCCTCACCCACCCGGAGCCCGCGCTCCGCTCTCCTTCCCGCCGCCTCGCGGGCCCGCTCCGTGCGCTCCCACCCCCGCGCTGCCCGGCTCCCCACACCGCGCCTGCCCGATCACGGCGCAATCCACTCGGCTGACCGTCAGCGTCGTCTCCCCCCACCCAAAGCAACTCCCAGCCGCAGCCGGCCGAACCGGCCGGCACTCAGCGCCGCCCGGCGCCAGCCGAGGCAACTCCCAGGCACAGCCGGCCGAACCGGCCGGCAGCCAGTGTCGGTTCGGGCCAGCCGAAGCAACTCCCAGGCGCAGCCAGGCGAACCGGCTGGCGGCCAGTGTCGGTTCGGGCCGGCCGAGGCAACTCCCAGGCGCAGCCAGGCGAACCGGCTGGCGGCCAGTGTCGGTTCAGGCCGGCCGAAGCAGCTCCCAAGCGCAGCCGGCCGGATGGGCTGGCCGTCAGTGCTCGTTCGGGGTGGCCAAGGCAGCTCCCAGGCGTAGCCGGAAGAGCCGGCTGGCCGCCAGGGCTGTCTGCACGCGCTCGAACGGCGCTGAGAGCCAGCTGACCAAGATCGGCGCGAATCGGCATGCGCTCACGAGTGGACACTCCCGAGCGGGCCGAGCCGTAGCTGGTGTGGCTTAATACCCGGCGCGATACCGGCATGAGCTACGGCCAAGCAGACCTGGCCGTAGCCGGTACCGCTTATGCCCGGCGATACACCGCTATTGGCTACGGCCGGGTCGAAGAGTGCAGCCGCCGATGAGGGCGGGGCGGGAGGCAAGGGTGCGGCGGGAGGCAAGGGTGCGGCGCTGGAGTTCGCGCGTGCGGCGGTGAAGTGCGGCGCTGCGGAGGCGCTGCGGGGGTGACGGCCTCGAATTGGGTAGGGTGCGCGGCATGGGTGACCGGACGGTGGTGGAGATCTACACCGACGGGGCGTGCGTGCCGAATCCTGGGCCGGGTGGGTGGGGCGCTGTCCTGCGTTACGGCCGGGCGGAGAAGGACCTGTGCGGCGGCGAGGCCACGCCGACCACCAACAACCGGATGGAGCTGATGGCGCCGATCCGGGCCCTGGAGACGTTGAACCGGGCGCCGCTGGTGGTGGACATCTACACCGACAGCGTTTACGTCCGGGACGGGATCACCAAATGGCTGCCCCGCTGGCGAGCCAACGGGTGGCAGACGGCGGCGCGGCAGCCGGTGAAGAACGTGGATCTCTGGCAGCGCCTGGACGAGGCCGTGCGCAAGCATGAGGTGCGGTGGCACTGGGTGAAGGGGCACGCCGGGCATCCGGAGAACGAGCGCGCCGACCGGCTCGCCGCCCGCGGGCTGCGGGAAGCACTCGACCGCGGCTGAGCCCGGGCGGGGCGACTCAGCCTGGGCGGTGGGTCTCCATGTAGGCCGTCCAGACCTTCTTGGGGACGGTCATCGCCCAGGCGTCGATGACCAGCTCGGTCATCCGCTCCACGGTCAGGCGCTCCAGCCACGCCTCCACCCAGCGGAAACGCAGATCGGACGGGCGTGGCAGATGGAATGTCTCCGGGTCGGAGGCGATCAGCGCGTCGCGCTCCTCCTTGGGGTAGCCGAAGCCCATCTCCGTCTCGTCCCGGGAGAAGGCGACGTAGACGATCTGGCCGACACGGAATTTCACCCGGTCGCGGATCAGATGCTCCTGGCTGCGCGGCAGGTCGCGCGCGACACGGCGCACGTCATCGATGGTGACCATTCCGGCACGCTAACGCCCGGGTATGACACTTTCAGGTGCCACGCGGCCGCGGCACCGGTGGCTCCGGCGGCCCTTCGGGCCGTCGAACCACCTTGGCGCGCGCTACCCGGTCCGGCGGCAGCACATAGGTGGCAGCTTGCACCAATTCATCCGGTACGGTGTGCCGGCCCCGCCGCGGCTCGGGTTCGCGTTGCTCGGGCACGAGGTCGGCGGTTCCGGACCAGCGCGGGTCGGGCAGCGACGTGTAGGTGACGCCGCCGGGCGCGGGCGGCGGCGGCAGACCGGGTCCCACATGCGGCGGCGGCACCGGAAAGCCCGGCGTCGCCTGCGGCCGCACCGGCTTGGTCGGCTCCTCGCCGTCCCCTTGCGGCCCCACGTGCGACGCAGGCAGCGGAGAACCCGGCGACCCTTGCGACGCAGGCAGCAGAGAACCCGGCGCCCCTTGCGGCCGCGCCGAGGAAACAGGCGATGCCTGTGGCGGCACCGAGAAGGCGGGTGCCGCGTGCGATGTCACAGGAAGATCCGGCGAGACCTGCGGCGCCCGCGAAGAAACAGGGGACGCCACCGGAGGACCCGGCGAGATCGGCGGCGGCAACGAAGAGATCGGCGACGCCTGCGATACCACCGAAAGGCCCGGCGTTGCCTCCGGCAACGACGAAACAGGCGACGCCTGCGATGCCGTCGGAAGACCCGGCGAGACCTGCGGGGGCGATGAAGAACCCGGCGACGCCTGCGATGCCACCGGGAGACCCGGTGACACCTGCGGCGGCAACGACGAAACCGGCGACGCCTGCGATGCCACCGGGAGACCCGGTGACACCTGCGGGGACAACGACGAAACCGGCGACGCCTGCGACATCCGCGAAAGGCCTGGCGGCTCCTGCGGCGGCGACGAAGGAACATGGGACGCCGGGAGAATCGATGACGCATGCGGGGGCACCGGCTTGGTCGGCTCCTCGAGATCCGCCGAAGCCGCCACCGGCGGCATCTGCGGCGACGGCACGGGCTGGACCTCGGCGTCTTTCGGCAGCAAGCTCGGCGCAGGCGCAGGCGCAGGCGCAGGCGCGTGCGCAGGAGCCGGGGATGAGCCGTGCGGCGGCAGCAACGATCCCGCCTGCGACCCGGAAGGATTCACCGGCGCCGGAGGCGGGACGCTCGCGGCGCCGGTGACGGCGCCGCGCTCGCGGCGGCGGCCCGCGGCCCTGGCGGCCATGCCGAAGACGCTCCGGGTGCCGGAGTCGTAACCGTGGCGGTAGGCCTCCTCCCGGTCGGGGGCGCTCTGCCGGCGCTGGTGCAGCCGCCCGGCGGCGTATCCGGCGCAGGCCAGGAGCGAGGCGAGCAGGATCAGAAGGATCACGATGTCGCCCGGTGCCGTCATAGCCGGACCCGCTCGGTGCACTGTTCCATGCCAGCATTGTGGCCATTTTGATAGACCGCGAGCTATGGCCCGTTTGACTTACCACGAATGAATTAGCTCGAAGGCTCAACCTTGGCGAGCCAGCCGGCGATCTGTGCGCGCTTGGAGATGCCCAGCTTGGTGCGGATGTGCTCGACGTGCGCGGCGGCCGTGCGCGGGGAGATGCGGAGCGTTCCGGCGATCTGCCGGTCGGCGTTCCCGGCTGCGACGACCGGGCCACTTCCACTCGCGGGCCGCCGAGGCGGCCCGCGCGTGCAGGTGCCGCCGGCGCAGCGGAGTGAGGTCGGCGTAGAGCGCGTCGCGAATGAGCGCGTGCCGGAAGTCGTAGCTCGCGCCGTCCCCGCGCGGCTGCACGTAGAAGCGGTCGCCGAGGCGGATAGAGCTCGTCGCTGCGGTAGGTGCCGGCGAGCAGGATCGGCAGGTCCCGGACGCGGCGGCGCGCCGGTTGATCTCGCGCAGCAGGCGGGATTTGCCGATGCCCGCCTCACCGGCGAGCAACAGCATCTCCCCGCTGCTCGCCGCGGTCGAGGCCAGGCGCCGGGCCGCGAGCAGGTCGCCTCTCCGATCAGTACGGGACTGCTGAGCGCCACAGCGAAACTGGCAGGGAGCCGGTTCCGTCTTCTTGGGTGTTATGACCGATGTCCAACCGTGCGCGGCGGCCGATGCTGGCGGGGAGGGAGAAAGGAGCCAGTTCGATGGCGAAGTTCATGGACGTGCACGACGGGTTCTTCGGGGTCACCCAGGAGCAGCTGGACGCCGCGCACGACGCCGATCTGAAGATCGAGGCGGAGGAGGGCGTGCATTTCGAGAGGGCGTGGCTGGACCGGGAGTCCGGCAAGGCCTTCTGCCTGAGCACGGCGCCGAGCAAGGAGGCGGTGATGCGGATCCACGAGCGGGCCGGTCATCCGACCAGCGAGGTGTACGAGGTCACCGCCGAGGTATGACCAAGATCATCTTCGTTGCTCTGTGTGAGGACGCGGTGATAGGTCACGAGTTGACACCTTTAGGAGTGGAGTAGCACGGTAACCCCAGTTGTCCACATGAATGGGGTAGGAATGCTCTCCACGCGGCGAGCCCTGGCGGCCGTCGTCAGCGCCGTCACGCTTCTGACGGCGTCCGCCTGCGGTTCGGCTGACGAGGACGCCGGCGCCACCAAGGTCGAGGTCTTCACCTGGTGGGCCGAGGGCGGCGAGAAAGCCGGCCTGGACGCCCTAGTCGGCCGCTTCACCACCGACTGCCCCGGGCACGAGTTCGAGAACGGCGTGGTGGCCGGCGGCGCCGGCGTCAACGCCAAGCAGGTGCTCGGTGCACGGATCGAACAGAACGACCCGCCGGACACGTTCCAGGTGCACGCCGGCGCCGAGCTCGCCGACTACATCGCCGCCGGCCGGGTCCAGGACCTCTCCGGCGAGTACGACTCGTGGGGACTGCGCCAGGCGTTCCCGCAGGGCCTGATCGACGACCTGACCGTGGCCGGCAAGATCTACTCGGTGCCGTCGAACGTCCACCGCGCCAACGTGGTGTGGGCCAACAGCCAGGTGCTCTCCGACGCCGGCATCGTGCGTACCCCGAAGACACTGGACGCCTTCCTCAAGGACCTGGCCACGCTGCGCCGGGCCGGTGTCGAGTCGCCGCTCGCCCTCGGCCGCGACTGGACCCAGCTCATGCTCCTGGAGTCGGTCCTGATCAGCGGCCTCGGCCCGAAGCGGTTCGCCGGGCTGTTCACCGGCGACACCAAGTGGCAGAGCAGGGCGGTCCGCGACGCGCTGGCCGACTACGCGCAGCTGATCAGCTTCAGCAACCCCGACCGGGACGCGCTGGACTGGCCGCAGGCGGAGCAGCTGCTCATCGACGGCCGGGCCGGCTATCAGCTGATGGGCGACTGGCTCGCCGCCGACCTGGCGGCGAAGAACTTCCGGGCGTACGAGTCGTTCACCTTCCCCGGCACCGACGGGGTCTTCCAGTGGCTCGCCGACTCGTTCGTGCTCCCGGCCGGCGCCACCAACGCCGAGGGCACCCGCTGCTGGCTGAAGACCGTCGCCTCGGCCGAGGGCCAGCGCGAGTTCAACATCCGCAAGGGCTCGATCCCGGCGCGCACCGACGTGACCGGTGACGGCTTCTCCGCCTATCAGGTGGCCGCCATGAAGGACTGGGAGTCGGACACCCCGGTCCCGTCCTGCGCGCACGGCTCGGCCTGCTCGCAGGACTGGCAGAACGCGCTGAACGCCGCGCTCGGCGCCTTCTCCACCGCGCCCGAGAAGAACGTCACCGCCCTGCAGAACGCGCTCGCCGCAACAGCGGCCCAGTACGTGAAGGGTTGATGCGGCACGATAGGTGCCATGGCCGATGAACGCGACGGCGTGCCGCTGACCAACCTGGACCAGGAGCTCTTCCCGGGCGCCGGGGCGACCAAGCGGGACCTGATCGATTACCTGGACGCGATGTCCGGACGCCTGCTGCCGGTACTGCGGGACCGGCCGCTCTCGGTGATCCGGGTGCTGCGCGGTCAGGACCAGTTCATGCAGAAGAACCTGCCCAAGTACACACCGGACTGGGTGCCCCGGACCAGGATCTGGGCCGACGCGTCGCACCGCGAGGTGACCTACGCCCTCGGCAACGACCGGCGCACCCTGCTCTGGTTCGGCAACCAGCGCGCCGTCGAGTACCACCCGGCGCTCATGCTCGCCGGATCGCACCACCCCACGCACCTGATCATGGACCTGGACCCGCCGGAGAACGGCGGGTTCCAGCTCGCCGTCGCGGCGGCCCGGCTGGTGCAGCAGGTGCTCACCGACGCCGGGATGCCCGGCGCGGTGAAGACGAGCGGGTCCAAGGGCGTGCACGTCTTCGTGCCGCTCGCCCCGGAGGCGGCGCCGGAGGACGTGGCGGCCGCCCAGCGTGCCGTCGCGGCCCGGGCCGAGCGGCTCGACCCGGAGCTGGCGACCACCGCGTTCATCCGGGAGGACCGGCACGGCAAGGTCTTCCTCGACGCCACCCGGGCCGGTGGGGCGACCGTGGTGGCCGCGTACAGTCCGCGGATCCGGCCCGGCGTGCCGGTGTCGTTCCCGGTGGACTGGGCGGACCTGGACTCGGTGGCGCCCGGCGACTTCACCGTGCGTAACGCTCCGGGGCTGCTCGGCGACCGCGACCCGTGGGCTCAGGCGCTGCCCGATCCGGTGCCTCTGGAGAAGGGCCTGGTCGAGGAGGGGCATACCATTCCGGTCGCCCGGGTGCAGGCCATGCACGAGGGCAAACGCCGGGCCCGCGCGAAACGTGCCGCCGAGAGCTGAATACACCGAACGGTGTAGGGACGTACGCCGGAGGAGTCGATGCGGATGACCGCACTGGTACGACGCGCCGGCCCGGGCCGCGAACCTAGCGTTCCCGGCATGACGAAGAACTTCACCTATGTGGCCTCCGCCCTCACCCTGGTGGGCGTCCCGGCCGGGCTGGCCGTCACCGGCGGCAACTCCGACCCGGTCATGACCTCCAGCCTGGCGGTCACCCTCGCCGGGCTGGTGCTCGCCGCCCGGCGCTGGCCGCTGGGCTCGCTGATCACGACCCTGCTGATCGTGGCGGCCTGGCGCTCGTCGTACCTGATCGAGTCCGGCTGGCTGTGGCCGGCGACCGCCGCGTTCGTCGCCGTCGTGCTGGCCGGCCGGCTGCGCGCCGCCGTGGTGGCCGGCGCCGTCGCCCTGTTCTTCGGGCTGAACTGGGACTGGGTCGTCACCATGCAACCCTCCGACCACGTGTTCGCGCACGTCGGCGGCGACGCGCTCTGGTTCGGCACCGTCCTGGCGGGCGCGTCGGCGTACCGGAATTCCCAGCGCTGGCGCGCCGAGGTCGCCCAGCGGATCGCCCGCGACGAGCAACAGCGCGAGATCGAGGCACGCCGCAGGCGGGCCGAGGAGCGCGTGGAGATCGCCCGCGACCTGCACGACGTGGTCTCGCACACGCTCGCCGTGGTGGGCGTGCACCTGAACGTGGCGCTGGACGCCTTCGACGCCGAGCCGGACGAGGCGAAGGCCTCGCTGAAGCTCGCCCAGGAGGTCCGGGCCAAGGCCATGACCGACCTGCGGGCGCTGGTCGGGGTGCTGCGCGAGGGCGAGCTGCCCGCGCTGGAGAGCCTGGACCGGCTGCTCGGCCAGGTGCGCGAGGCCGGTCTGACGGTGTCGCTGAACGAGTTCGGTGACCCGGTCGAGGTGCCCGCCCCGGTCGCCACCGCCGTCTACCGCGTGGTGCAGGAGTCGCTGACCAACACCGTCCGGCACGCCGGCGCCACCCGGGCGGTCGTCACCCTGCGCTACTCCCCGGACCGGGTGCTGGTCGACGTGCAGGACGACGGGCGGGGCGCGGCGGAGATCACCGACGGCCACGGCATCGCCGGCATGCGGGAGCGGGTGGCCGCGCTCGGCGGGGCACTCACCGCAGGGCCGGGCACGAGCGGGTTCACCGTGCGCGCCAGCATCCCGATCGTTACGGAGTGAACATGCCCATCTCGGTACTCCTCGCCGACGACCAGCACCTGGTCCGGGCCGGTTTCCGCAGCCTGCTGCGGCGCGGCCGGGACATCGAGGTGGTCGGCGAGGCGTCCACCGGCGACGAGGCGGTCCGGACCGCGCGCCAGTTGCGGCCGGACGTGATCCTGATGGACATCCGGATGCCCGGCATGGACGGGATCGCCGCGACGCGGCAGATCCTCGCCGAGCAGGACACCAGGATCATCATCCTGACCACCTTCGAGACCGACGAGTACGTCTTCGCCGCACTCGCCGCCGGCGCCAGCGGGTTCCTCACCAAGGAGATCGACCCGGACGGCCTGCGCTCCGCGGTACGGGTGGTCGCCGCCGGCGACGCCCTGCTCTCCCCCAGCGTCACCCGCCGGGTCGTCGGCCAGTTCGCGCACCGCCCGGTGCCGGCCGCCGCCACCGCGGGCGGGGACCGGCTGGCCGTCCTCACCGAGCGCGAACGCGAGGTGGTCCGGCTGATCGCCACCGGCCTGTCCAACGACGAGATCGCCCGTGAGCTGGTGATCAGCCCGCTGACCGCGAAGACGCACGTCACCCGGGCGATCGCCAAACTCGGCGTCCGGGACCGGGTGCAGCTGGTGATCGTCGCGTACGAGGACGGCCTGGTCGGCTGAAAACTCTCAGGAGAGATCCGTTCGACCCGATGACCCGGATAACCGAGGACCGGAGGCACGGCGGATGGCAGTTCCTGATCAGAAGGCGGAACGCCGCTGGGTCCGCCTCTGCCTGAGCGTGTGCGCCGTGTTCGCGGTCCTCGCCGTACTGATCGGCACCGGGCTCGGCGGACCGGGCGCGACCCGGGCGATCTGCCTGGCCGCGCTGCTCGCCGGATCCGTCGCCGCGGCGTTCGCCTGTCTGTGGCGCTCCCGGGGGTTCACCGGCCGGTCCCGCTGGGGCTGGGCGACTCTCGGCGCCGGCGTGCTCAGCTGGGGGCTCGGCCAGTTCTCGTTCCTGCAGCACGCGGGCGCCGAGATCGAACCCGGTGCGGCACCGGCCGGGCCCAACCTGGGTGTGCTCGGCATGCTGCTGGTCGGCGCCGGCCTGCTGATCCTGCCGAGCGCCAGCCAGCCGCTGGTCAACCGGATCCGCAGCGTCCTCGACGGCCTGCTGATCGCCGCGTCGCTGGTCCTGGTCGGCTGGGTGTTCGCGATCGACCAGGCGACCGTGCTCGGGCCGGACTTCTACTTCACGCTGGTCTTCCCGCTCGGCGGGATCGTGCTCGCCACCATCGCCGTCTACATGCTGCCGCAGCAGCGGATCCGGCACGGCTGCGGCGCCCACATGGCGTTCATCGCCGCCGGCCTGGCCGCCTTCGCGGTCGCCGACGCCGGATACGCCTACCTCGGCCTGGTCCACGACACCGGTGCCGGGCAGGCCCTCGACCTGGGCTGGCTCGCCGGATACGCGCTGGTCATCATGGGTGCCGGGCGTCCGCTGGCGCGGCCGGTGCCGCTCGTCCCGCTGTCGCAGCGGGCCGGAACCGTCGCGGTGATGCTGCCCTACGTGGCGGTCCTCGCCGCGCTCGGCTCCAGCGTGCTTTTCCACGTGCAGAGCGGCGGCAGCCACCCGTTCGTGGCGTTCACCCGGTCGTTCCTGATCCTGCTCATCGTCGGGCGCCAGCTGCTCACGCAGCTGGAGAACAACGGGCTCACCCGTACGCTGGAGGCCCGCGTCGCCGAGCGCACCGCCGAGCTGTATGCCCGTGAGCAGCAGTTCCACGCCCTGGTGCAGCACAGTTCGGACGTGGTGACGGTGGTCAGCCCGGACGCCGACGTGATCTACCAGAGCGAGTCGGTGCACCGGGTCTTCGGCTACTCGCCCCGGCTGCTCACCGGCCGCCGCCTCACCCAGCTGCTCGACCCGGCGTCCGGGCACCGGCTCGCCCAGGCGCTGCGGCAGGTGGCGGGGCGCCCGTACGCGACCACGGTCCTCGAACTGACCGTCCGGCACCGTGACGGCCGCGACCGGCAGGCCGAGATGACCATCACGAACCTGCTCGACGACCCGCACGTCAACGGCCTGGTGCTGAACACCCGCGACATCAGCGAGCGGATGGAACTGCAGGAGCAGCTGGTCCACGAGGCGTACCACGACTCGCTCACCCAGCTCGCCAACCGGGCCCTGTTCCGCGACAGGACCGCCGCGGCGCTCGCCGGCGGCGCTCCCGTCACCGTGCTCTACCTGGACCTGGACGGCTTCAAACGGGTCAACGACAGCCTCGGCCACCTCGCCGGGGACCAGCTCCTGGTGCAGGTCGCCGACCGGATCACCGGCTGCGTCCGCGCCGGCGACCTGGTGGCCCGCTTCGGCGCCGACGAGTTCGGCATCCTGCTCGACCACGACCCGGAGACGGTGGCCCGCCGCATCCTCAACGACCTGGAAGCGCCGATCGTGGTCGGGGACCGGCAGATCCACATCCGCGCCAGCATCGGCCTGGCCTCGGCGGACACCCTGGACGAGGAGGACGCCGAGCAGCTGATGCGCAACGCCGACCTGGCCATGCACCACGCCAAGAACGCCGGTGGCGGCGTCTTCGCCGGTTACCGCACGCGGATGCGTGACGGCCTGATCGAGCGCCTGGAACTGGAGTCCGACCTGCGCGCCGCCCTGGAACGCGGTGACCTGCGCCTGCACTACCAGCCCACGGTCGACCTGGCCACCCACGAGGTGGTCGGCTTCGAGGCGCTGGTCCGCTGGCCGCACCCGGTCCGCGGCATGATCAACCCGATGGACTTCATCCCGCTCGCCGAGGCGACCGGGCTGATCGTGCCGCTCGGCCGGTGGGTGCTGCACGAGGCCTGCCGCCAGGCCGTCGCCTGGAGCGAGGCCGCCGGCGGCCGCCCGCTGCGGATGTCGGTGAACGTCTCGGTCCGCCAGTTCGACCAGCCCGACTTCGCCGAGACCGTCGCCGCGGTGCTCGCCGACACCGGGATGCCCGCCGACCGGCTCTGCCTGGAGATGACCGAGAGCGTCCTGATGTCCGACACCGAGGCCAACCTGGAGCAGCTGGTCCGGCTCAAGGCGCTCGGCCTCACCCTGGCGATCGACGACTTCGGCACCGGTTACTCGTCGCTGGCCTACCTGCGCCGCTTCCCGGTGGACACTCTCAAGATCGACCGCTCGTTCGTGGAGCGTCTGGGCGTCCTGGCCGACGACACCGCTCTCGCCGACACCATCGTCCGGCTCGGCAAGAGCCTCGGCATGGCGACGGTCGCCGAGGGCATCGAGGAGTTCGGGCAGCTCGCCGCCCTCCGCGAGATGGGCTGCGGATACGCGCAGGGCTACTACTTCTCGCGGCCGGTTCCGGCCGCCGAGGCGGGCCGCCTCTTCCTGGAGGGCGCCGAGACGCCGGCCTAGTGGTCGAACTGGATCCAGTTCAGGTTCACGAACTCGCTGTCGTCGGTCGTCGTGAAGGTGACGAAGACCGTGTGCACCCCGGTGACCGGCTCCAGCGCGGCGGCCACCGTCTGCCAGTTCTGCCATCCACCGGTGTTGACCACCGAGACCTCACCGACCGGGGCGCTGTCCTTGCTGTCGAGCCGGAACTGCACCCGCCCGGCCACGCTCGCCGCGGACGACAGCCGCACCTTCGCCTTGGTGGCCGGAACAGCCCCGAAGTCGAAGTTGTCGAACCGCAAGTGATCATGGCGGGTGATCCAGCCGACGTTCTTGCCGCCGCCCTGGTCGGCGGTGTCCTCGGACTCGATGCCGGCCAGCTCGGTCGCCGACTCGGCCTGCAGCACCGGGTACTCCACCGGGCTCGGCGCCACGGATTCCGGCGTCTCGACCGTCGGCGACGGCGCGGCAGCGGACGACGACGCCACCACGACCGGCGGCGCGGAGACCGCGGCCGGCGTGTCCTGCCAGCGCCCGATCGCATAGCCGAGCAGCACCAGGCCGACACCGCCGAGCCCGGTCAGCGCCCGACGGCGGTTCGTCCAGGAACGGGTCCGGTACACGGCCGGAGATCGTTGGTCCACCGGACCAGAGTAATCAGGTGATCTTCGGAGCCAGCTCGGTGAGCATCTCCTCGCCGAGAGCGGCCGCCGCCCGGGGGTCCGCGCCGGGGCCGCCGATCCGCGGATCCCAGTTCGGCTCGTAGAACAGCTCGGTGGCGCCGGCCTCGGCATACCGCTGGGCGCCGTCGCGGATCTGCGCCCAGTCGCCGGAGAGCGGCACGCCCTCGTCGCGCTGCCCGGCCTGCACGACCGCGCGCACCACGATCCGCACCGCACCCGGGTCACGCCCGGCCGCCTCCGCGGCCTCACGCACGATCCGGGAGCCCTCGGCGATGTCCGCCAGACTCGCGCGGCTGCTGCTCACCCAGCCGGCGGCCAGCCGCCCGGCCCGGCGCAGCGCGACCTCGGCACTGCCGCCGAGCAGCACCGGCGGCCCGCCCGGCTGCACCGGCGCCGGCGCCATCCGGCTCGGCGGCACCCGGTAGAGGGTGCCGGTGAACGACGCCTCCTCACCGCTGAAGTGGGCGGCCAGCGCCGCCAGGTACTCCTCGGTGCGGCGCCCGCGCGGTCGCGGGTCGGAGCCGGTCGCCTCGAATTCCGGTTCTGACCATCCGGTGCCGAGCCCCAGATCGAACCGGCCGCCGGAGAGCCGGTCCAGGGTGCTGACCTGTTTGGCCAGGTAGGCCGGCGCCACATAGGGCAGGTTGATCACCGAGACGCCCAGCCGGATCCGCTCGGTGGCCGCTGCCGCCCAGGTCAGCGCGACGATCGGATCGAGCACACTGTGATAGACCGGCGCCAGCTCCTGGCCGCGGCCGATCAGCAGCCGCTGGAACGCCCACAGGCCGTGATAGCCGAGTTCCTCGGCATTGCGCGCGATGCGCGTCAAGGTCTCCGCCTGCGCCCAGGCGCCCGACACCGGCAATCCGAAACTGATCAGCATGCAGAATCTTCCTCGTACGAGTCCTCGAACAGTTCCCGCCACTCCGCGCGACCCGGGAGCAACTCCAGGCCGCCCGGCGGCCGCCGGGCGTGAGCAGCCGGCCGGGCTCACCCCGCCGGATAGATCCGGGTCGGCGTGACCAGCACAGCCGTGCGGCGCTCCTCGACCATCGCCCGGTCGTAGGCGTCCCAGTCGTCGTGCGTGCCGCCGGCCGCCGTGAAGATCTCGCGCAGCAGCAGCCGGAGGCGCTCGGCGTCGAGCCAGGGCTGCGGGTCGTCCGGCCCGGCGAGCAGTGCCGTGCCCTCGACCGTCGCGTAACGCCACCCGCTGCGGAAAGCCACCGCCACCTGTGGTCGCTGCCGGAGGTTGCGCAGCTTCACCGCGCCGAGCGCGACGAACGCCAGCACCGGCGTGCCGTCTGCCGGGTGCTTGATCAGCCCGGTGTTGACCAGCGTGGACTGCACCGTCTGATCGGCCCGCACGGTGGACACGATCGCCAGCCCGGTCTCGGACCGGCTCAGCTCCCAGGCGTCGTCGAGCGCACTCATGCCCCTGACCCTACGCGCGGCCGCGCACCCGGTGCGGGTGCGCGGCTGTCGCATGTCAGGCGGTTACTTCGATCTTGCGGGGCTTGCGCTCCAGCACCGGGATCCGCAGCGTCAGGACGCCGTTGTCGTAGCGGGCCTCGAGCCGGTCGGTGTCCAGCTTCTCGGAGAGGACGACCTGCCGGGAGAAGGGGCCCGTCGGCCGTTCGGCGATCACCAGCCGGCGGTCCTCGCCGTCGGTGCGCTTGCGCTCGGCGCGGACGGTCAGCACCTTGCCGTCGACAGTGATGTCGATCGAGGCCGGGTCGACGCCGGGGAGGTCGATGTCGATGAAGAACGTGTCGTCCTCGCGGTAGGCGTCGAGGCGGGCGCCGGCTTCGCGGGTGGCGAAGACCCGGGTGGTGAGACGTTCCAGGTCCCGGACGGTCGGAGTGCTGAGCAACATGATTGAGGCTCCTATGAACTTGAGCTTGGGTGACTCAAGTCTGCTAACCGGGATTCTCGGATCGGAATTCCCCCGGCAGGTTGCGACCCCGGTCTTCGAACATCTGTACTAAGCTGCCGGTTGTGGTCCTGCACGCCGATCTCGACTCGTTCTACGCGTCGGTCGAGCAGCGCGACGATCCGGCCCTGCGCGGCCGGCCGGTGCTGGTCGGCGGCGGTGTCGTGCTGGCCGCCAGCTATGAGGCGAAGGCGTTCGGGGTGCGCACGCCGATGAGCCTGAGCCAGGCCCGGGCGCTCTGCCCGCAGGCGATCGTCGTGCCACCGCGCATGTCGGCCTATGCGGCGGCGAGCAAGCAGGTGTTCGCGATCTTCGACGACACCACGCCGATCGTCGAGCCGCTCTCCATCGACGAGGCGTTCCTCGACGTCGACGGGCTCGCCAAGATCCGCGGCGGCCCGGTGGAGATCGCCCAGCGGCTGCGCTCCGAGGTGCGCGAGCGGGCCGGGCTGCCCATCACGGTCGGGGTGGCCGGCACCAAGTTCCTCGCCAAGGTGGCCAGCGGCGTCGGCAAGCCCGACGGGCTGCTGGTCGTGCCGCCCGGCGAGGAGCTGGCCTTCCTGCATCCGCTGCCGGTCGAGAAACTCTGGGGCGTCGGCCCGGTCACCGCGGCGAAACTGCGGGCCCGGCAGATCCACACGGTCGGGCACGTCGCGCGCATCGGTGAGGCCGCCCTGGTGGCGATGCTCGGCCCGGGCGCCGGGCGGCACCTGCACGCGCTCGCCCACAACCGCGACCCCCGCCGGGTGCGCACCGGGCACCGCCGCGGCTCCATCGGCGCGCAGTGCGCCCTCGGCCGCCGCGAGCGGCCGTTCACCGAGGTGGAGGCGACCCTCGCCGCGCTGGTCGACCGGGTCACCCACCGGATGCGGCGGGCACACCGCGCCGGGCGGACGGTCACGGTGCGGCTGCGCTTCGGCGATTTCAGCCGGGCCACCCGGTCGCGCAGCCTGCTCAAGGCCACCATGCAGACCGGGGCGATCCTGCGCACCGCCGAGGAGCTGCTGCGCGAGGCCCGGCCGCTGATCGAGGAGCGTGGCCTGACCCTGGTCGGCGTCGCGGTCAGCAACCTGGACGGGGAGGGCAACGTGCAGCTGGAGTTCCCCTTCGACAACCCCGGCAACGACGGGCTGGACGCCGCGGTCGACCGGGTCCGCGACCGGTTCGGCGCCGGTGCCCTGCGCCGGGCCGACATGATCGGCCGGGACCTGCACCCGTCCGTGCCGATCCTCGCCGACTGACTCCCCCGCCGACCCGCGCGTGGCCGACCACCAGCGACCAGGCAGACTTCAGGGCGTGCGGAAGATCTATGTAGTCGGGATCGGCGCCGGCGACCCGGACCATCTGACCCTGCAGGCGGCCAAGGCGATCGGCCGGACCGACGTGTTCTTCCTGCTGGACAAGGGCGAGGCCAAACAGAGCCTGATCGACCTGCGGGAACGCCTGATCAGGGGTTACTCACACCCGCGCAAGCGGATCGTCGAGGGCCGCGACCCCGACCGGGACCGCACCCCCACCGACTACACCGGCACGATCGCCGACTGGCGTCACCGCCGCTCCCTCGTCGTCGAGGAACTGATCGTCGAGCACCTGAAGGACGACGAGATCGGCTCGATCCTGGTCTGGGGCGACCCGTCGCTCTACGACTCGACCATCGCCATCCTGGAGGAGATCCTGGAGCGCGGCGCGGTCTCGTTCGAGTTCGAGGTGATCCCCGGCATCAGCAGCGTCTCCGCGCTCGCCGCGAAGCACCGGATCGGCCTGAACCGGGTGGGCCAGCCGTTCCAGGTCACCACCGGGCGGCGCCTCGCCGAGGGCTGGCCGGAGGGGGTCGACGACGTGGTCGTGATGCTCGACGCGCAGCAGGCCTTCACGAAACACCCGGAGGCCGACATCTACTGGGGCGCTTACGTCAGCACCGAGGACGAGATCCTGGCGGCCGGCCGGGTGGCCGAGGTGGGTGACGAGATCGTCGAGCGCCGTGCCGAGGCGCGCGAGCAGCACGGCTGGATCATGGACACCTATCTGCTGCGGCGTCAGAGCCGGTTGAACGGCTCCGCGTAGACGAAGTCGCCGCGCAACTCCGGCCGGTACGTCGTCAGGGTGCGCGCCTGAAAGTGCGGCGCCCACTCGGTGTTCTGATGGCTGATGCCGAACTCGGCGGCCAGCCGGAACCCGAACCGGCTGTAGTAGCGCGGGTCGCCGAGCAGCACCACCAGCGGCTCACCGAGGGCGTCGGCGGCGCCGAGCACCGCGTGCACCAGCGCAGACCCGACGCCGCGCCGCTGGTGGCCCGGGTGCACGCTGAGCGGGCCGAGCCCGAGGACCGGCGCACCGTCGAGCCAGGCCCGGGTGCAGGTCACATGCCCGATCACCTTGTCGCCGTCGAGAGCGACCAGGGAGAGCTCGGGCAGCCAGCCCTGATCGGCCCGTAACTCGTCGACCAGGTCTGCCTCGAGCGCCTGCCCGAACGCGGCCAGTGTCACCGCGTGGATCTCCGCCGCCTGCGCCGATGTCTCCCGCTGCACGATCACGGGCCCAGCCTCTCGACTGGGCCCGTGCCTGGCAAGCCAATTAGGCGGTGCCGTCCTCCAGGTCGCCCTCGGTCTCCAGGTAGAGCTGCTGCACCGCGGCCAGCGTCTCCGGCTCCGGGGAGTCCCAGAGTTTGCGGTCGGCGGCCTCCAGCAGGCGCTCGGCGATGCCGTGCAGCGCCCACGGGTTCGACTGCCGCATGAACGCCTGGTTCTCCGGGTCGAGCAGGTAGCTCGCGGCGAGCTGCTCGTACATCCAGTCGGTGACGACGCCGGCGGTCGCGTCGTACCCGAACAGGTAGTCGACGGTCGCGGCCAGCTCGAAGGCGCCCTTGTAGCCGTGCCGCCGCATGGCGACGATCCAGCGCGGGTTGACCACCCGCGCGCGGAAGATCCGCGCGGTCTCCTCGGTCAGGCTGCGGGTGCGTGCCTGGTCCGGGTTGGTGGAGTCCCCGACGTACGCCGCCGGCGCCTTCCCGGTGAGCGCCCGGACCGTGGCGATCATGCCGCCGTGGTACTGGAAGTAGTCGTCGGAGTCGGCGATGTCGTGCTCGCGGGTGTCGATGTTCTTGGCCGCGATGTCGATGCGCCGGTAGGCGTTCTCCATGTCGCCGCGCGCCGGCACCCCGTCCAGCCCCCGCCCGTAGGCGAAGCCGCCCCACACCGCGTACACCTCGGCCAGGTCGGCGTCGTCGCGCCAGTTCCGGCTGTCGATCAGCGGCAGGATGCCGGCCCCGTACGCCCCGGGCCGCGACCCGAAGATGCGCATGGTGGCGCGCCGCCAGTCGCCGTGCTCGCCCTGGTCGCGCAGGGCGTGCTCGCGCACGAAGTTGTCCGGCTCGTCCAGCTCGGCGACCATCGCGAACGCGTCGTCCAGCATCGCCACGACGTGCGGGAACGCGTCCCGGAAGAAGCCGGAGATGCGGACCGTCACGTCGATGCGGGGCCGGCCCAGCTCCTCGCGGGTGATCGGCTCGAGTCCGGTGACCCGCCGGGACGCCGGGTCCCAGACCGGGCGCACGCCGATCAGGGCGAGCACCTCGGCGATGTCGTCGCCGGCGGTCCGCATGGCGCTGGTGCCCCAGGCGGAGAGCCCGACCGAGCGCGGCCAGTCGCCGTAGTCGGCCCGGTAGCGCTTCAGCAGCGACTCGGCCATGGCCTGCCCGGTCTCCCAGGCGAGCGCGCTGGGGATCGCCTTCGGGTCGACCGAGTAGAAGTTGCGGCCGGTCGGCAGCACGTTGATCAGGCCGCGGAGCGGGGAGCCGCTGGGGCCGGCCGGAACGTATCCGCCGTCGAGGGCGTGCAGCACGTGGGTCAGTTCGTCGGTGGTCCGGGCGAGCCGGGGGACGATTTCCCGGGCGGCGAATTCCAGCACGCGGATTACTTCCGCTTTATCTGACAAATCCGCAATGCCGGAAGTGGGCCAGCCGCGGTCCTCCATCGCCGTCACCAGCGCCCGGGCCTGCGCCTCGATCGCGTCCGTCTCGGCCGTCGACGCGTCCTCCGGCAGGCCCAGCGCCTCCCGCAGCCCGGGCAGCGCCGCCACCTGGCCGGCCCACATCTGCCGGGCCCGCAGCATCGCCAGCACGAGGTTGATCCGGGCCTCACCGGCGGGCGCGGCGCCCAGCACGTGCAGGCCGTCGCGGATCTGCACGTCCTTGACCTCACACAGCCATCCGTCGATGTGCATGATGAAGTCGTCGAACTCTTCGTCGTCCGGACGGTTCGCCAGGCCGAGGTCGTGGTCCATCTTGGCGGCCTGGATCAGCGTCCAGATCTGCGCCCGGATCGCCGGCAGCTTCGCCGGGTCCAGCGTTGCGATGTTCGCGTGCTCGTCGAGCAGCTGCTCCAGGCGGGCGATGTCACCGTACGACTCGGCGCGCGCCATCGGCGGGATCAGATGGTCGACCAGGGTGGCGTGCGCCCGGCGCTTGGCCTGCGTGCCCTCGCCCGGGTCGTTCACCAGGAACGGGTAGATCAGCGGCAGGTCACCGAGCGCGGCGTCGGTGCCGTCCGACGCCGACATGCCCACGTTCTTGCCCGGCAGCCACTCCAGGTTGCCGTGCTTGCCCACGTGCACCACCGCGTGCGCGCCGAAGTCGTCGGCCAGCCACCGGTACGCCGCCAGGTAGTGATGCGACGGCGGCAGGTCCGGGTCGTGGTAGATGGCCACCGGGTTGGCGCCGAACCCGCGCGGCGGCTGCACCATCACCACCACGTTCGCGTCGCGCAGCGCGGCCAGCACGATGTCGCCGCCGTCCACGTAGAGCTCGCCCGGCGGCGGCCCCCAGTGCTGCTCGACGCTCTCCCGAAAGTCCTCCGGCAGGGTGGCGAACCACCGCTCGTAGCGCTCACCGGGGATCCGCACCGGGTTCCCGGCGAGCTGCTCCTCGGTCAGCCAGTCGGGGTCCTGCCCGCCGGCGGCGATCAGCGCGTGGATCAGGCTGTCCCCGTCGTAGTCGGTGAACGAGCCGACCCGGTAGCCACGCTCGGCGAGCGCGGCCAGCAGCGCCACCGTGGAGGCCGGCGTGTCGAGACCGACCGCGTTGCCGATCCGCGAGTGCTTGGTCGGGTAGGCCGACAGCATCACCGCGATCCGGCGCTCGGCGGGCGGGACGTGCCGCAGCCGGGCGTGCGCCACCGCGATCCCGGCGACCCGCGACGCCCGCTCCTCGTCGGCCACGTAGACCGACAGCCCATCCGGGTCGATCTCCTTGAACGAGAACGGCACCGTGATGATCCGTCCGTCGAACTCGGGGATCGCCACCTGCGTCGCCGCGTCCAGCGGCGACAGCCCGTCGTCGCTCGCCTCCCAGGCGGCCCGCGAGCTGGTCAGGCAGAGTCCCTGCAGGATCGGCACGTCCAGGTCGGCGAGCACGCCGACGTCCCACGCCTCGTCGTCGCCGCCCGCGCCGACCGTCGCCGGTTTCGTCCCGCCGGCCGCCAGCACCGTCACCACCAGCGCGTCCGCCTTGCGCAGCTCGGCGAGCAGCTCCGGCGGCGCGGTCCGCAGCGACGCCGTGTAGATCGGCAGCGCCCGCGCGCCCTTCGCCTCGATCGCCCGGCAGAGCGTCTCGACGAACGCCGTGTTGCCGGCCATGTGATGTGCCCGGTAATAGAGCACCGTGACGGTCGCCGGGCCGGTCACCGGCGCGGCCTCGCGGGCCAGCACGCCCCACTGCGGCGCGGCGACCGCGGGCGCGAAGCCGTTGCCGGTCAGCAGCACGGTGTCGGAGAGGAAGTCGTGCAGCGAGGCGAGGTTCTCCGGGCCGCCCTGCGCCAGGTAGGTGTGCGCGTCCGCCGCGACCCCGGCCGGCACCGTGGACAGCCGCATCAGCTCGGCGTCCGGCGCCTGCTCGCCACCGAGCACCACCACCGGCACGTCACCGGCGAGCAGCGTGTCCAGGCCGTCCTCCCAGGCCCGGCGGCCGCCGAGGATGCGCACCACCACGAGGTCGACGCCGTCGAGCAGGGCGGGCAGATCGGGCACCCCGGTGCGGGCCGGGTTGGCCAGGCGCCAGGCCGAGCCGCTGGCCCGGGCGCTGAGCAGGTCGGTGTCGGAGGTCGACAGCAACAGGAACACGCGCGCACTCCCCTCGGGGTCCGCGCCCCGGGTAGTCGGAACCACGGCGACCGGAGTTCCTGGCTCCCGGGTGTGTGCCCGGTGACAGTGGCGGGACCGCGCCGGACTCGCACCGGCTTCCTCCGCGGCGTCGCCGCTCGTAGAGACACCACCTTTGCGGTAGCCGGTGCCCGGCGTCAAGGCGAGGACGGGTCTGTGACGCTTGCGACCCGAGGATGCGGTTCTGTCGGGGGCCGCCCGTAGTATCCGGGCCGTGACTTCGCCCCGTACCGCCGACGTCGATGCCTGCCCGGGCGCGCTGCGGCTGCATGCCGCGGCCGACGGGTTGCTGGCGCGCGTCCGGCTGCCCGGGGGCATGCTGAGCGGAGCTCAACTGCGCGACCTGCGCGAGCTCACCGAGCGGTTCGGCGACGGCCGCCTGGAGCTGACCTCGCGGGCAAACCTGCAGATCAGAGCAGTGCGGGCCGAGCACGCGGAGACCCTGGCGGCCGGCCTGCGCTCGGCCGGCCTGCTGCCCTCGATCACCCACGACAACGTACGGAACATTGCCTGCCCGCCCCTCGCCGGCGCGGCTCTGCGGTCCCTGGTGACCGGGCTGGACGCCGCGATCTGCGGCGATCCGGAGCTGGCCCGGCTGCCGGGGAAATTCCTCTTCGCCGTCGGTCACGTCCCGCTCGCGGCAGACGTGAGCGCGGTGCCGGTGGAGGAGGGTTTCGCGGTCCGGTTCGCCGGCCACGACACCGGTCTGCGGGTCGGTGCCGAGCAGGTGGTGCCGGTTCTCATCGCGGCGGCGCACGCCTTCCTCACGGAGCGTTCGGAGCAGCGGGGCGGTGGGCCGGCGGTGTGGCGGTTACGTGAGCTGGCGGACGGGCCGGCCCGGGTGTCCGCACGGGTGGCGGCGGCTCTCGGTCTGGTCCCGGTCGGCATCCCATCGGCGGCGCCTGTTCCGGTGACCGAGCCGGGTGATCTCCTGGGCATCCTCGAGCAGCCCGATCAGGCCGTCCCGGCGCAGCCCGGCAAGGACGTCCGCGAGCGTGCGGACGGACGGTTCGCGGTCGGCGCGCTGGTGCCGTTGGGACAGCTCACCGACGTACCGATGAGGGTTTTGACGGAGGCCGGCCGGCTGGTCGTCACGCCCTGGCGCGGGGTGATCGTGCCGGATCTGCCGCGCGCCGCGGCAGTGGAGTGGGCCGAGCGCCTGGCCGCGGCCGGCCTGCCGACCGCGACCGCGTCGCCCTGGGTCGGCGTGACCGCCTGCGCCGGCCGCCCCGGCTGCGCGAAATCCCTGGCCGACGTGCGTGCGGACGCCGCCGCGGCGACCCGCTTCGTGGCCGGCCTGCCGGTGCACTGGGTGGGCTGCGGGCGGGCGTGCGGCAGCCCGGCGGGCCGTCACGTGCGCGTCGAAGCCACCAGCGACGGCTATCAGGTGAGCCGGCACCCGGTCCCGGGCAGGCCGCCGGCAGACCCCGCGCCGGCTGGCGCGACGCCGCCGGGCACCGCTTCGCAAGCCGAGCCGACAGGCGCGTCAGCACAGGCGGCACCCGGCTCGGCCGGCGGCGCGACGGTCGCTGCCCCGGCCGGAGCGGCGATGGCGCGGCCCGCACCGGCCGAAAGTGATCAAACCTTCGTCGGTGGCATTCCGCCCGGCCGGCCGAAGACCGGCGGCGTGGTTTGCGGCGAGACTGCGCCCTGCGGAAATGTGCCCGGCGGCGAGCCGGCGCAGCGGAGCGGGGCCGGCGGAACGGAGCGGTGGCGGGAGTTGGCGGACCTGGTGGCAGCGGCGAGGAGGCCCTGATGGAGTACGTGCGCGACGGCGCTGAGATCTATCGGCGGTCGTTCGCCACGATCCGGGCCGAGGCCGACCTCGCGGGGCTGCCCGGCGACGTCTCCCGGGTGGTGGTCCGGATGATCCACGCCTGCGGGATGGTGGACCTCGTGGAGGACGTGCGGTTCAGCCCGGGAGTGGTGACCGCCGCCCGCAAAGCGCTGCTCGACGGCGCCCCGATCCTCTGCGACGCCGAGATGGTGGCCTCCGGGGTGACCCGCAGCCGCCTGCCCGCGGCCAACGAGGTGATCTGCACGCTGCGCGACCCCCGCGTGCCGGAGCTGGCGCAGCGGATCGGCAACACCCGCAGCGCCGCCGCCCTCGACCTCTGGGGTGACCGGCTGGGCGGCGCCGTGGTGGCCATCGGCAACGCGCCGACCGCCCTGTTCCGGCTGCTGGAGATGGTCGAGGCGGGCGCGCCCCGGCCGGCCGCCGTGCTCGGCATCCCGGTCGGCTTCATCGGCGCCGCCGAGTCCAAGGAGGCGCTCGCCGAGTCCAGCCTCGACTACCTGATCGTGCGCGGTCGCCGCGGTGGCAGTGCCATCACCGCGGCCGCGGTGAACGCCCTCGCCTCGGAAGCGGAATAGGTATGACGAACGATGCGGTTCAGCCCGGCCGGCTCTACGGGGTCGGGCTGGGTCCCGGTGACCCGGAACTGGTCACGGTCAAGGCGGCCCGGCTGATCGGGGCGGCCGACGTGGTGGCGTACCACGCGGCCCGGCACGGGCGCAGCAACGCGCGGGCGATCGCGGCCGGCTATCTGCGGCCGGAGCAGATCGAGGAACCGCTGATCTACCCGGTGACCACCGAGACGACCGACCATCCGGGCGGTTACCAGGGCGCGATCGACGAGTTCTACGCCGAGTCCGCGGCCCGCCTCGCCGCGCACCTGGACGCCGGCCGGGACGTGGTGGTGCTCGCCGAGGGTGACCCGTTCTTCTACGGCTCCTACATGCACATGCACAAGCGGCTCGCCGACCGGTACCAGACCGAGGTCGTCCCCGGCGTCACCTCGGTCAGCGCCGCGTCCGCGGTGCTCGGCCGCCCGCTGATGGAACGCGACGAGGTGCTGACCGTGCTGCCCGGCACGCTCCCCTCCGACGAGCTGGCGGTCCGCCTCGCGGAGACCGACTCGGCCGCCGTGATGAAGCTGGGCCGCACCTTCTCCGGTGTCCGGGAGGCCCTGGACCGGGCCGGCCGCCTCGACGACGCGTGGTATGTGGAGCGCGCCACCACCGACCGGGAACGCTCGGCGCCGCTGCGTGAGGTCGACCCGGAGACGGTGCCGTACTTCTCGCTCGCCCTGCTGCCCAGCCCGGCCGCGACCGCGTTCGCCGACGGCAGTGCCGTGCCGGCCGCGCGCACGGTCGGGGCGGCACCGGCCGGCGCCGAGGTCGGTGCCGATCACAGCACCGAGTTCGTGAGCCTGAAGCGGCTCGCCGCGATCCGGGCCGAGAGCAGCACCGCCGGGCCGATGATCAGCCTGGAGGGCGCGAACGCCGCGGTCCTGGCCGGCGGCGAGACCAGCACGGGCATCGGCAGCGTCACCGTGGTCGGATTAGGCCCGGGCTCGCGGGACTGGCTGACCCCGGAGGCGCAGGCGGCGCTCGCCGCGGCGGACGACCTGATCGGTTACGGGCCCTATGTGGACCGGGTGCCGCCGAACCCCCGGCAGCGCCGGCACTCCTCGGACAACCGGGTGGAGGCCGAGCGGGCCGCGTTCGCCCTGGATCTGGCGAAACGCGGCCGCCGGGTGGCGGTGGTGTCCTCCGGTGATCCCGGCGTGTTCGCGATGGCCGCGGCCGTGCTGGAGACGGCCGAGGACCCGCAGTGGAAAGACGTGCCGATCCGGATCGTCCCGGGCCTGACCGCGGCGCAGGCGGTGGCCAGCCGGGCCGGCGCCCCGCTCGGGCACGACTTCTGCATCCTGTCGCTCTCCGACCGGCTCAAGCCGTGGTCGGCGATCGAGACCCGTCTGGAGGCGGCGGCCACCGCCGACCTGGTGATCGCGATCTACAACCCGGCGTCGAAGAGCCGCACCGAGCAGCTGGTCCGCACGCTCGAACTGCTGCGCCGGCACCGCTCCGGGGGCACCCCGGTGGTGGTCGGCCGCGACGTCGGCGGCCCGGCCGAGTCGGTCCGGATCACCACGCTGGCCGGTCTCGACCCGGCGACCGTCGACATGCGCTGCCTGCTGATCATCGGCTCGACGCAGACCCGGGCGGTCACCCGCGGCGACGGCACCACCGCGGTCTACACGCCCCGCCACTACCCCGGCTGACCCCCACCGGCCCGGCAGGCACCCGCCCGAAGCCGCAACCGCCCACGACGTCAGCTCTCCCAGCGCCGCACACCAGCCGTCAGCCAGACCCCCTGGCTGGCGGCCAGTGTCGTTCTGAGAACGCGCAAGCAGCACTGCCGGGCAGCCCGTTCCCCGAGCCGCCAGCCAGTGTCGCTTCGCGCGCACGGAAAGAGCACTCGCGGGCAGCCGGACTTCCGGGCTGACGGGCGAGGTCGCTTTGAGGGCGCGGAAAGAACACTTGCGGGCAGCCGGACTTGCGGGCTGACGGGCGAGGTCGCTTTGAGGGCGCGGAAAGAACACTCGCGGGCAGCCGGATTTGCGGGGTGACGGGCGGGGTCGCTTTGAGGGCGCGGAAAGAGCACTCGCGGGCAGCCGGATTTGCGGGGTGACGGGCGGGGTTGCTTTGGGGGCGCGGGAGGAGCACTGGTGGGCGGCCGGCTGGAGGGCGGGGCGGAACATCGGCTGCGAGCGGAGGAATGAAGCGGGTGACCCGATCCGCTCCCGGGCCGCAACCGCACTGCAGCGGACGAACCCTGACAGCGACAAGCCGTGGAACCGAAAGGAGGGCCACTGATTCAGCAAACTTTGTGAAGGGCTGCCCCCGTGTATACCGCTCGCAAACGTGCCGCGATCCTGGCCTCCTCGCTGTTGCTGGCCGTCTCTCTGCCGGCCGGCGAGTCGTTGGCCGCGCCGCGCAAGTCCGCCACCACCAAGACCAAGACCGCCGCCGCCGCCGCGACGAAGGCAAAGGCCAGCACGACGGCAAAGGCCAGCACGACGGCGAAAGCCAGCACGACGGCGAAAGCCACGCCGAAGGCGAAGGCCACGGCCGCTACCAGCGCCAAGGCCGGGGCGGTCGCCACGGTGCAGGGGCAGCTGGTGGCCTCCCGGGACAGCCGCCTGGACGCCGTGCTGGCGGCCCGGACCATCAACTACTACCCGTCGAACGCCGGCTGGTCAGCGATGTGGACCTCGTTCGACGCCGCCAAGATCGACGCCGACCTGGCGAAGGCCGCCAAGCTCGGCGCCGACAACGTGCGGGTCATCGTCTTCCCGCAGTCGTTCGGGTTCCCGCAGCCGAAGGCCGAGTACACCGACCGGCTCCGCAAGTTCGTCAGCATCGCCGACTCGCACGGCATGACCGTCAAGTTGACGCTGTTCGACTGGTGGGCCGGCTACGCCGACGCCGCCGGCAGCGCCGCCTGGGCGAAGGCCCTGCTCGCGCCGTACGCGAACGACCCGCGGGTGCTGTCGGTGGAGTTGAAGAACGAGATTCCGCCGACCGACGCGGCCGCCATCGCCTGGGTGCGCAAGCTGATCCCGGCGGTGCGCGCGGCGGTGCCGGCGATGCCGCTCACCCTCTCGGTCGACGGCCAGAGCGGCGCCCCCGGCCTGGCCCGGATCAAGTCGCAGCTGGCCGGCACTCCGCTGGACTACTACGACTTCCACTTCTACGGCACGTCGGAGCGCGCCCTCGCCGAGATCCGCCGGGCGCAGGCCGCGGTGGCCCCGCACCCGATCGTGATCGGCGAGACCGGCCTGAGCACGGCGGCCGGCAGCGACGGCGAGCAGGCCGCGTTCCTGGCCCGGGTGTTCGAGGCGGCCGAGACCGCCGGCGTGCGCTCGGTGGCGCCGTGGACCCTGAACGACTTCGCCAGCGGCGCGATCCCGTCGAACTCGCAGGTGTCGAGGGTCGCCGCGCAGTACAAGTTCGGCCTGCACCGGGTCGACGGCACCGCCAAGCCGGCGGCCTCGGTGGTGCGGACCGCCTGGACCGGCGGCAACCTGTCCAACGGTGTGCTGGACCTCGGCTTCGAGGCGAGCGCCGGCGATTCGCCGTGGCGGCCGTACCTGGCGGACAAGGGCCTGGCGGTCCGGGCCCGGGACGTGGCGCGGACCGGCACGTGGTCGGTGCGGTTCTCCGCGACCGGGCGGACCAGCAGCGGGGTGCCGTCGGTGCGTACCTCGCCGGTGAAGCCGGTGCAGGCCGGGCAGAAATGGTCCGCCGCGGCGTGGGCCCGCGGTGAGGGTGTGACCGGCACCAACGAGATCGCGCTGAGCTGGTTCGACGTGAACGACAAGTGGCTGGGCCAGCACTCGTCGAAGCAGGTCGCGAAGGGCACCAGCGGCTGGACGAGGCTGACCGTGGACGCGGTGGCGCCGGCCGGCGCCACCAGCGTCCAGCTTCACCTCAAGTCGGGCGACAACAGGGGCACCGTCTGGTTCGACGACGTGACGATCTCCTGACGGGTCGGAACCCCGATCCGGTGGAACAGGCGGTCGTATGCGGCGACCGTACGCTCCCAGGATGACGGATCGGCGTGGGGGGCGCGGGCGCGGGCGGCGGGCCCCGCGGGGTGCGCGCCCCCCGGCCCCCGGGGGCGCCGGGGGACGGTGGGCGGGGCGCGGGTG